>CALLST010000183.1:0-2188 GCA_938011875.1 uncultured Collinsella sp.
AAGCAGTCCTCTCCGCTCGACCTGCAAAAAAGGGACAGGTTTATTTTGGCAGGTTGTATCAGGCAAAACGTTCAAATAAAAACGCCGGATGCAAGACGAGCGTGCTCGTCGGCATCCGGCGCATCCACGGCTACCAGCTCAGCAGCTCGTAGCCGTCCTCGGTCACGACCAGCTGCACCTCGCACTGGGCGGAGTCGCTACCGTCCTTGGTGCGCACACACCAGCCGTCGCCCTTGCTGATTTTAATGTCGGGAGCTCCGGCATTGACCATGGGCTCGATGGTAAAGACCATGCCCGGGGCCATGATGGTGTCCACATCGGGCGCCTCGGTGGTAAAGCCCACAAACGGGTCCTCGTGGAACTCCTTGCCAATGCCGTGTCCGCCGTACTCGCGCACCACGCTAAAGCCAGCGTCCTCGACCGTCTTTTGCACGGCCTCGGCCATAACGGAGAGCGGCAGCCACGGCTTGACGGCGGCCAGACCCGCCTCCACGCTGGCACGGGTGACGTCGACCAGGCGCTGGCGCTCGGCCGAGACCTCGCCGATACAGAACATGCGGCTCGAATCACTAAAGTAACCGTCCAGGATCGTGGAGCAGTCCACGTTGATGATGTCGCCCTCGTGCAGCACGTCCGTATCGCAGGGGATACCGTGGCAGACCACGTCGTTGATCGAGGTGCACACGCTCTTGGGATAGCCCTCGTAGTTGAGGTCGGCCGGCGTGCCGCCGTGCTCGACGGTGTAGTCGTAGATCATCTGGTCGATCTGGTTGGTGGTCATGCCCGCGGCGATGTGTTCGCCTACGTAATCGAGCACGCCCACGTTGATAGCGGCCGAGCGCTTGATGCCCTCGATATCGGTGGGCGTCTTGTAGAGCGTGCGGGGCAGGACCTCCCAGCCCTCTTCCCACAGGCGCTCAAGGCGCTCATCAAAGGCGCTATGGCATTTCTTATATTTTTTGCCGCTGCCGCACCAGCAGGCGTCGTTGCGGCCGGGCACGGGTCCTTTGTCATACATGGCTAACTTCCTTTCATCCGCAGCTAGTATAGCCCACCCACGCGTCCATTAAAGTTGCGGTGATATAGTTCCGATTTAAGCGGTTTAACAGCATAAATAGGAACTATATCACCGCAACTGATGGAGCGGGATGGCGGGTGCTAGCTGCTGCGTGGTTTTGCTAGTAGCTCACCTGGCAGGGAATGCCGAGGGCTTGGACGCGCGCGGCAATGGCGTCGAGGACATCGGGCGCTGCTTTGGCAAGGCCGGCGACCGGCGTCTCGCGCGCCACCGTGTAGATGGTCGCTTCTTGTGGGCGAATACGCTCAAGCGCCGCGAGCCAGGGGCTAACGTACTCCTCGCCGGTGTTATCGAGAGACTTGCCCCGGTACTCACCGCTCAAAAACATCGTCTGGATAATAACGTGACCGTCAAAGCTTGCGAACGTCTCGATCTGGTGCTCGACGTCGTAGGGGCCAACGGGCTGGTCGAGCAGCTGGATAAAAGCCGGGTCGACCGTATCGAGCTTGAGGATGTTGTCGTCGACCATCATGAGCGCATCGTGCACCTGGGGACGGTCGGCGCGCGTGCCGTTGGAAAGCACGGCAATCTTGGTGTTTGGGGCCAGCTGGTCGCGCAGCGCGACGGCGCCGGCGATGGCCTGCGGAAACTCCGGTGCGGCGGTGGGCTCGCCGTTGCCTGCGAAGGTGATCACATCGGGGAGCTCGCCCTCGGCTGCCATCTCGCGCAGCTTTGCTTCGAGCGCGTCGAGTACCATGGCAGCTGTGTTGTACGGCTCATGACAGGGGCGCTCGGCGTTGAGGCCGTTTTCGCAGTAAATGCAGTCGAACGTGCAGATTTTGCCGCTGGCCGGCATCATGTTGACGCCGAGCGAGAGACCAAGGCGACGGCTGCGAACGGGCCCAAAGATGGGGCTGGCATTTAAAAACGTAGACATAGGCATATGCTCCTCAAGACAATTGTGCCTAAGCATAGCATCGGCTCCAAAGCAGGGTGCGGGCTCTTGCTTTACAAGTTTCGTTTTTTCACGTCGCCCATTATGCCGTGCCATGAAAAGCCTCGGGTCGGGTAAAGTTAATCTGTTAACAAGATGTAAGGCAATGCGGGTCCATCCAACCGCACTGACGTGCAACTGGATGAGCATTGATGATGGGGGCACAACATGGATTT
>CALLST010000184.1:0-1717 GCA_938011875.1 uncultured Collinsella sp.
ACCATCGGCTGGACCCCGAGCCTCAGCGCCCTCTAAATAAGTTGCGGTGAAATACGGACTACAATCGCCCTTTCGGGCACCAAACAGTCCCTATTCCACCGCAACTCAACAGCCGGCACCTGGGGACAGTCCTTGCGGGGCGTCCCCATAGTGGGTTTGCTTGCTTGTCGAGCTGACCTTTCTGCCAAAGGGGTTTATTGATGTGCATGCAATCGTCTGTATATGCCGCCTGTGATGTCCTCACGGAAGGGTAGATTTTGAATTTTTCTCATGCTATTTTCAGACTCTTCGCTTTAAGGTTCTCTGCCGCCTTGACCTCAAGCGGAAGCACGGTTCCCGCATGGTCGATGGCAAAGTCGGTTTCGGCATTGCCGGAGGTAGAGGACCAATACGCGGGAGTTTTGTCCTGGAGCAAGAGCTCTTGCGCGACGTATTGTTCGGTCAGCGAACCTTTGAACTCGGTAAAAACAGCGGATCCGTTAAGAACGACGGCCGGAGAGAGACCGGAGAGCGCTCCGAGGATGCCGGTGTCGATGCAGAACAGTTTGAAGCCCGAGAGGTCTTCGTAGCTCGAGAGCGGCGCCTTTAGAGCGGAAACACGTGGCACCTTATGAACGATTCCGTAGTCCGTGAGCCACTGGAGGCTTTCCTCGAAATCGCGTGCGCGCGCTCCGGGACGAAGGGCGCCATAGACAAACTTCTTGTTCTCCTTTGCAAGCTGGCCGGGAAGGGATTTCCAAACCAACCTCATGCGCTCGACGATGCGGGCGGGTGCATGTTTGCCAAAATCGGATTCGTAAGCCTCGATGATTTGCTGCTGAAGCCTTCGGGCTTCGATGAAGTCGCGTGTCTCGGCGAAAGCGGAGACAACTTCGGGCATACCGCCGACAACAAGGTATTCCTTGAGCAAGTGTTCGAGCTTTTCGGTAACGTTTGCTAGAAGGTTCATGTCTGCGGCAAGGATGGCGTCGGCGAGCGGGTCGCCGTCGACGGCACGAACGAACTCGGCGAACCCCATGGGACGCATGGTGAGCTGGTCGATTTTGCCGACGGGAAATGACTCGTTTTCGCGTCGGAGCGCGAGGCCCATATAGGAACCGGCTGCTACGATGTGGTATTCGGGTGCAAGCTCGTTGAAGTACTTGAGCGAGGTGATCCCGCGCGGGGCCTCTTGGATCTCGTCGAAGATGATGAGCGTGTCTGCTGGCGTTACAGTTTGGCCACGTAGGAGTTCTATCTGGGAGATGATGCGCTTGGGGTCGAGGTCCCCATCGAACAGCGAGCGTGTGCTCGGCTCGAGCATAAAGTCAAAACGAATGACGTTTCGATACTGCTGGCTTGCGAATTCGTTAAGAAGCCAAGTCTTTCCTGTCTGGCGGGCTCCCTTAAGCAAGAGAGGTTTGCGATTCGTACTTGATTTCCAAGCGATAAGTTCGCTCATAAGCTGTCGCTTAGTATAAGGCCATTTGGGTGTTTCCATCGGAAAATGTGCGAGACAACCACGTTTTTCTATCGGAAAATGTGCGAGACAACCACGTTTTTCCATCGGAAAATGTGGTAGGAAACTCATTGGGTGGGCGGAAAAAGTAGTCAAAAAAGCCCCGTCCCAAATGAGCTGCTCTGCAGTTGACGGCGTCCAAAAGAAACGAGCCCGCATCCCTGGGGAACACGGGCTCGCAAGCAATCATATGGTAGGGGCGGTGGGACTCGAACCCAC
>CALLST010000185.1:0-2046 GCA_938011875.1 uncultured Collinsella sp.
CTATACTCATGGAAAACCTCCCATTTCCCGATGTCCAAGAAATGGGAGGCAGTTCACTGTCCCCTTTGTGGTGGTTTTGGGTCTGAGGCGACGCTAGTGGCGGAGTCCCAGCAGGCCGCGGCCGCGATGACGGGCCTCAGCGGACACCTGGGCAAGCGGGCCGGCGGCCTTGACAGACTCGGGCAGGTGCGAGTACTTCTTCTCGAAGTTCTCCTCGAACATCACCGCCAGGTTGTGCGCGGCCTCGTCGTAGCGCGCAGTGCTCTGCCAGTACTGGCGCGGCACCAGGATGCCGTCGGGCACACCGTGGCACGTAGTGGGAATGTCGACATTAAAGATGTCGTCGTGCACAAACTCGCTGTCCTCGATGGTACCATCGAGGGCGCGAGCGACCAGTGAGCGCGTGTAGGCAAGCTCGATACGATGACCCACGCCGTAGCCGCCGCCAATCCAGCCGGTGTTGACCAGGTAGACGCGCGTACGGCCGTCGGCGATGCGCTCGCCGAGCATCTTAGCGTAGACCATGGGGTCGAGCGGCATAAACGGCTCGCCAAACAGCGAGGAGAACGTGGGCGTGGGCTCGGTGACGCCGACCTCGGTGCCGGGGATCTTGGCCGTAAAGCCCGTCACAAAGTGATACATGGCGGCGTCGGCCGTCAGGCGCGAGATGGGCGGCAGCACGCCAAAGGCGTCGCAGGTCAAAAACAGCACGACGCTCGGAGTGGTGCCCATGCCCTTGGTCCACGCGTTGGGAATGTGCTCGACGGGATAGGCCACGCGCGTGTTGTGCGTGATCGAGACGTCGTCGTAGTTGGGCTTGCGATTCTCATCGAGTACCACGTTTTCACAGATGGCGCCAAAGCGGACGGCGTTAAAGATCTCGGGCTCATGAGATGCATCCAAGCCCTCGCACTTGGCATAGCAGCCGCCCTCGACGTTAAAGATGCCCATATCGGACCAGCCGTGCTCGTCATCGCCGATCAGCAGGCGTGTGGGATTGGCCGAAAGCGTGGTCTTGCCGGTGCCGGACAGGCCAAAGAACACCGCGGTCTCGTGCGTGACGGGATCCATGCTGGCCGAGCAATGCATGGGCAGTACGTCGTCCTCGACGGGCAGCAGGTAATTCATGACGCTGAAGATGGACTTTTTGATCTCGCCGGAGTAGCCGGTACCAGCGACCAGAATCACGCGCTCCTGGAAGTTGATGACCACGGCGGCGCTGGAGTTGAGGCCCTTGATGGCGGGGTCGCACTGGTAACCGGGCGCTGCGAGCACGCAGAAGTCGGGCTCGCCGGTGCGCGCGATTTCGCGGGCAAGCGGGCGGGCGAGCATCTGCTTAATAAAGAGTGCCTGGCTGGCACGCTCGCAGGCGACGAGCAGGCGACGCGTGTGGTTGCGGTCGGCGCCCGCCATGCCGCGCGTGACAAACACGTCGCGCTCGTTGAGGTAGTCGACGATACCGGCCTTGATGGTCTCGTAGCTCTCAATCGAAAGCGGTCGGTTGACGGCGCCCCAGGCGATCTTGTCGTGAACATCGGGGGTGTCAACGATAAAGCGGTCATTGGGGGAACGGCCAGTGCGCTCCCCCGTCTCGATCACCAGCGCGCCGTTGGATGCCATGCGGCCTTCTTCGCGGCGGATAGCGTGTTCGACGAGCTCCGCGGCGGGTAGATCAACCAGCAGGCGGGGCTGATTATCGGCGGGATCTTCGACCAGCGTAATACCAAAGTTGGACAGAACTTCTGCAGGGGTAACACCAGGCATGGGGCCTCCTTTAAAAACGCGGCACGTGGACGCGGCGCGCACTTTACTCACGTAAAGCCCGTTGTACCCGATATGCAAAAACGTTTTTGCGGCAAGGGCGGCAAGCCCGCCCAACGGTCAAAAATCGCAGGCAAGCGGCCCAGTCATTGGGGACGTTCTTAAACGACTAGTCATTGGGGACACTCTTGAACAGGCAACATTCAAGGAGTGTCCCCGGATGCCGGCACTTAGGGACGTTCCCAAAGTGCCGGCACATAAGGAACGTCCCCAAATGCCGTCTAC
>CALLST010000186.1:0-5367 GCA_938011875.1 uncultured Collinsella sp.
ACCGCACCGAATCGGCAGCCGCCAGACTGGGGTGGATCGCGCGATTAAACCATGCCCTTGCCAGTTCTAAATGATCCGTTTTCCTCCGTCTCCAAGGGATCATCGCGAAAAGAGGGGCTGTCCCGCGCTGGCGGAACAGCCCCTCTGGCTTCGATATGTGCGATACAGCTCGTTAGAAACCCTGGCCGTAGCCCTGGCCCTGACCCTGCTGGCCCAGCAGCTCCTCCAGGTACTGGCGCAGCTGCTCGTCGGTAATACCGCCGTTGCCGGTGTCGGTCGAGCTGTCGTCCTGCTGCTGGTTCTGCAGCTCCTCATCGGAGCCCAGCTCGACCGTGACCTTCTTCTCGTCCTTGCCGCGCATAAGCGTGATCTCGACCTTCTCGCCCACCTCGTGGCTGCGCAGTGCGATGATCAGGCCATCGGCGCTCGTGATCTCGTCGTCGCCCAGCTTGGTGATGACGTCGCCCTCCTGAATTCCGGCCTTAGCAGCAGGACCATCCTCAACGACGCTCGCCACATACGCGCCGCTATCGGTGCTCAACTTGTTGGTGCGGGCGTTAAGCGCATTGACGCTCGAAAGCGTAGCGCCCATGTACGGATGCACCGGCGTCTTACCGTCGATGATCTGGTCGGCAATGTTCTTGGCGTAGTTAACGGGAATAGCAAAGCCCACGCCCGAGCTGGAGCCCGAATAGCTCTCGATGAGCGAGTTGATGCCCACCAGCTCACCATTGTCGTTAACGAGCGCGCCACCCGAGTTGCCCGGGTTGATGGCGGCATCGGTCTGGATCATGTTGGCATAGATAGTGTTACCGTTGGTAGAGCTCATGGCCGTGGAGCGATACAGTGCCGACACAATGCCCGTGGAGACAGACTGCTCGTTGCCGAACGGCGAGCCGATGGCCATGACCCACTCGCCCACGTTGAGCTTGGAGGAATCACCGATCTCGATCGGCGTGAGCTTGGAGGCGTCAGCATCCTTGAGCTTGATGACGGCCAGGTCGCTCGAAGCGTCGTTGCCCACGAACTCGGCCTCGTAGGTGGTGCCGTCGTCCATGGTCACCACGTACTGGTCATAGCCATCGACCACGTGGTTGTTGGTGAGGATGTGGCCCTCGGTATCGAGCACCACGCCCGAGCCGACGCTGCCCGAGCTGTCCGACTCGTCGGCAGACTGCGAAAGCGAGCCATTCTGGCTACCGCTCGAAGTGGCGGTAATGGAAACCACGGAGGGCAGGGCCTTAGCAGAAACGGCCTCGGCCAGCGTGGTATCCTCGGAGTCAATGGTGATCTTTTGCGTCGACGAACCCGAAGCACCCGCCGTCACGGCATTCTTGCCGCCACCGATATCGAGCGTGCCGCTCATAATGAGCGCAATGACCAGCAGGGCTCCGCAGGCACAGCCGGCAAGCGCCGTAATAAAGATCGGCAGCTTTTTGGTCTTGGTCTTGACCACCGTGTGCTTGTTCACGACCTGCTGGCCACCCAGCGGCTTGCCGGTCTGCGTGTCGTAGGCCTGCACGTAGGGAATGTTGCTGTCGGCAGGCGTCGACTCCACCTGCACGCGCGGCTGCTGCTGGGTCTCGCCGGCGTTGCCCGCATCCTGGGGACGCTGGGAATCGTACTCGCTCATAGCTGCGATCCTTTCGTCAAATAACCAAAGGCCCGCCAAACATGTGGCGGGCCATCATTGTTCACGTTGAGTTGTACCCCAATATGCGGGCGAACGTGTATGAGAACGCAATCTTTTAGGAAGGCTTAAGTTCTGCTGCAAACTCGAAGGGAACCCGCACCTGCGGCAAAACCACCACAAAGGTGCCTGTCCCCTTTGTGGTGGAAATCTAGTCCTTAAACAGATAACCCACGCCGCGGACGGTGGTGATATGAGCCGCGATCTGCGGACCCACCTTGGAGCGGATGCGTCGGATGTGCACGTCGACGGTGCGCGTGCCGCCGCAGTACTCAAAGCCCCACACGCGGTGCAGCAGCACCTCGCGGCTGTAGGCGCGGTTGGGGTGCGTCGCCAAAAAGCTCAACAGCGAGTACTCCATCAGCGTCAGATCGATGGGTTCATCATCGAGCGTCACCTGGTAGGTGGCCAGGTTGATCTCGAGGTTGTCGATGTTGAGCACATCGTCGGCGGTGACGGTCTCCTCCTCGCCCATCAGGCGCTGCGCGCGAGCCTTAAGCTCGTTGGGCGTCGCCGTGGGGCACACAAAGTCGGCATGCGCGTGATTCGGCAGGCGCAGGGTGCCGAGCGCCTCGTCGTCGACAATCACCAACATGGGGACGCCGCCGCGATCGTCAAGCCACTTGGCAATCTGATCGATGCGGTCGCTGCGGATGCCGTCGGAATCGAGGATCAGCAGGTCAAAGTCGTGCGCCGCAGTCGGCGAATCGGGGGTAGCCAGGCTCACCTCGACACCCAGGGTGGTCGTCAAGCTGCGGGCAAACTCGTGGAAGCGCGTCGTGCGCGCCATGAACAGGGCACTCTTTTCGGACATATCGGCCTCCAAGGAAATGAGCTCAATCGTACTGGAACAAGCCAGCGTGATTAGGAGTTCGCCAGGTAGTGCTTGATCTCCCACTCGGTGATCGTGGACTCAAACTTATGCCATTCGTCGCGCTTCTTTTTGAGGAAGAAGCTGTGGATGTGCTCGCCGAGGGCATCCTTCATAAACTGCGAGTCCTCAAACACGTCGAGCGCCTCTTTGAGCGAGCGCGGCAGCGGCGTATAGCCGGCCTCAACCATCTGACGGTCGGTAAGCTTGAGTGTCTCGGCCGTGGCCTCGGGCGGGAGCTCCAGCTTGCGCTCGATGCCGTCCAGACCAGCCGCCAGCGTGACGGCGTTGACCAGGTACGGGTTGGCCATGGGATCGGGACTGCGCAGCTCGATGCGCGTGGACAGCTGCTTGCCGGGCTTGTAGACCGGGATGCGGACCATGCTCGCGCGGTTGCGCAGGCCCCACGTGGCGTACTGCGGCACGGAGTCGCCGCCCGTGGTAATGCGCTTGTACGAGTTGACCGTGGGGTTGGTGATGGCGCTGATCTCGCGCGCGTGCGCCAGGATGCCGGCCATGTAGTGCTTGGCGATATCGGAGAGGTGGTACTTCTCGTCGTCCTCGCCCCAAAAGACGTTGTTGCCGTCGTGGTCGAATAGCGACTGGCACAGGAACATAGCGCTGCCGTCCTCGCCCGCCAACGGCTTGGGCATAAAGGAGGCGTGGCAACCGCTCTCGTAGGCCTGCTGCTTAATGATTAGTTTGGCCGTGGTGATGGCGTCGGACATGCTCAGGGCCTCGGCGTGGCGCAGGCTCATGCCATGCTGCGAGCGGCCGGCGGCGTGGAAGGTGTACTCCACGGGCACGGACATCTTCTCGAGCGTGAGGACCGTGTTGCGGCGCAGGTCGCGAGCGGCATCGCTCACCGAAAGATCGAAGTAGCCCACGTTGTCGAGCGGCTCGGGGGTGTGTTCGTCGGGGAAGTAGTAATACTCCAGCTCAGCGCCCACGTTGAGCAGATAGCCGGCCTTCTCGGCCCTGTAGAACATGCGGCGCAGGGCATCGCGCGGGTCGCCGGCAAACGGCTTGCGATCGGGAGTGCACACGTCGCAGAACACGCGGGCGACGCCGTTATGGCTCGGGCGCCACGGCAGAATCTGGAAGGTCGAAGCATCGGGAAACGCCAGCATGTCGGCTTCCTCGGGCGTGGCAAAGCCCTCGATGGCGGAGCCGTCAAAGCCAATACCCTCCTCAAAAGCGACCTCGAGGTCCTCGGGGCTAATGGCAAAGTTCTTGAGGCGGCCGAGAATGTCGACAAACCACAGACGCACAAAGCGGATGTCACGCTGCTCTACGGAGCGGAGTACGTAATCGATGTTCTGCTGGTTCATGTCGCTCCCCTTTCTTTCGGGCGGGTTTCGACTGGTCTATATCGCAGATACTATCGCAGAAAAATGTTTCCGCAGGGTTAAAGCGTATCAAGCGCTCAAAAAACGTGCGCGAACAGGCCGTTGCGAACGAGCGGCTAGCGCGAAGTCGAAGCGCGGTGTTCAATGTGACCAGGAACCTCGATGCGCTTGGGGGCGAGCTTTGCGGCTTCGCCCACGGTGGTGGTAACAACGTCGATGCGCTCGGACAGGCGCTCGACCACGCGCTCGGCGATGGTAAGGGTGTCTTGCGCGGCCGTGGTCACGCCGCCAAAGAGCACATGGTTCCAGGGGTAGTCGTCAAACGTCGCGATTTTGAGCCCCGCCGGCAGCGAGGGACCAAGCTGCGCCAGAGCCTCGGTCAGGCGCAGGAAAACCAGGCCGTTGACGGCAATGAGGCCGAGCTTTTTACCGGCATAGTCACGCATGGTCTCGTCCAAGCGGCCGATGCCCGTGGCGCCACCGTCGGCCAGGGTGACAACCTCGCCCGCAAGTCCGCGGCGCGACAGCTCGTCGGTAAAGGCCTCGGCGCGCTCTCGACGCACGGGGCTGTCGTCGCTTGCCTCGGTGAGCAGGCACAGGCGCTCGCTGCCAGCGGCGGCGAGCTCGTCTACCAAGCCAGCGACCAGCTCACGGTTGTTAGATGTCACCAGATCGACACCGCCGTCGGCAACGTCGCGGTCGAGCAGCACAACAGGCAGACGTCCCGCTGCCGCGGCGATCGCCTCGTCATTGCCTCCGCAGGTGTTGACGACCAGGCCGTCCACGCCGGCATCGATAAGTCTGGTGAGCGACTCCGCTTCCTTAGCGGGGTCGTTGCCGCTAATGGCCGTCATGAGCGAGCAGCCGCGCGCCGCGGCGCTGGCGGAAAGGCCCTCGAGCATGGCGCTCGAGAACGGGTTGGCGATGTCAGCCAGAATCACACCGATGAGGTTCGTACGCGAGCTGCGCAGATTGCGCGCGGCGGCACGTGGGCGATAGCCGGTGCGCTCGATAACTGCCGCGATGCGAGCACGGGTCTCCTCGGTCATTTGCCCGGGGCGGTTGTTGAGGTAGCGCGAGACCGTGGCCGGACTCACGCCCGCCTCGGCGGCAATGTCCTTGATTCTCATCTGCGCCATAACGCACCCCGTTTCCCAATTGTCGGCGATCTGAGCCATTTTAGGCATTTTTTTAAAAATCTCGGTTGCAAAACGCTGTAGGTGAGTATACTACAACTCGAAACGAAACCGATTTCGTAAACCGATTTCGGCGAGCGTTTGGGGGGGCCGGGGGGTTAACGGCCCCACCCAGGTGGGGGGGGGGGCGGGCACCCGGGCCCCCGGGGCACCGAGGGCGGGGGGGGGGGCCGCGGGGGGCAGGGGGGCATCGGGGAGCTCAGAAAAAAAAAGGATGGAGAGCGGCAGCAAAAAGAGAAAAGACGACCCCCACCCCCCCCC
>CALLST010000187.1:0-4217 GCA_938011875.1 uncultured Collinsella sp.
ACTTCGCGGAAAAGTATTAGACCTAAATTTGTAAGCGTGTCGTGTGAGCCAAAAAGCGGGCCGCGCCGATGGGTTTCCGGCGCGGCCCGCTTTACATGGCGTCCGTATGGGCGAGGTGTCGCGTCAAGCGGCGGCCTACTTTGCGTCGTACGCCTCGGCATCCCACCAGTCGAGCTGGGCGATGTTGTCGCGGATGTGCTGGCAGCTCTTGTGGAAGCCCTCGAGCTCGTGCTCGGAAAGGTCGAGCGTGTAGACCTCCTCGACGCCCTCGGCGCCGATCACGCACGGCAGGGACGTGAAGATGCCCTCTTCGCCATACTGGCCGGTCATAAGCGTAGAGGCCGAAAGCACGGCGTGCTCGTTGTGCAGCACGGCGGCGCAGACGCGCGCGGCGGAGTTGGCGACGGCGTACTCGGTGCACTGCTTGCCTTGGTAGGTTACGTAGCCGCCCTTGCGCGCGAGCTCCTCGATCTCCATGTGGTCGAAGGCATACTTGTCGGGGTTCTCGGCCTGAAGCTCGTTGAGGCTTTTGCCGGCGATGGTTGCGGCCTTAAAGGCGGCAAGCTGGCTAAAGCCGTGCTCGCCGATCATATAGGCGTCGATGGACTTGGGGCTCACGCCGACCTTCTTGGAGATCTCGGTGCGCAGGCGGGCGGAGTCCAGGCCGCAGCCCGAGCCGATGATCTTCTTGGGATCGTAGCCGGTCAGGTGCCACAGCTCGGTGCACACGACGTCGCAGGGGTTGGAGATGCTCACGAAGATGCCGTCAAAGCCGGCGTTAACGATGCGCTTGGCAAAGGTGCGGGCGGCGTCGGTGGTAAAGAACAGCTCGCCGTCGCGGTTGCCGGCTGCCAGCGCGACCTTACCGGCAGCGTTGACGATGACGTCGCAGCAGGCCAGCTCCTCGTAGTGGTCGTAGCAGTTGACGATCTTGGTGTTGTACGGGACAAACGAAAGGGAGTCGCGCAGGTCCTGGACCTCGGACGTCACCTTGGCCTCGTTGATATCGCACAGGTACAGCTCATCGGCAATGCCCTGCATGAGCAGGCTGTTGGCGACATGTGCTCCTACGTGGCCCTGGCCGACCACACCGATCTTACGCGTCTGGTACATATATGTATCCTTTCGGCCGAGTTTTTCGCGTCGAACCATTGTAGCGTCCTGCTGCTACTTTGCTAGGCTAAAGCGCCGTAGATTTTTGGGACATGCCTTAATCTCTACTTTTGGCGTGATTTGGACCGCTGACGGCATCGCTGAGCGATGTGCTCGCGCGGATGGGGCCGCTCGTTGTACCATAGCTGCAACTGATTCGTAAGGAGCATCCATGCCCATTCGCATCCCCGACGCCCTCCCTGCCGCCGCGCAGCTCGAGAGCGAGAACATCTTTGTCATGACCGAGTACCGCGCGCTGCACCAGGACATCCGTCCGCTGCGCGTGCTCATCCTCAACCTCATGCCCACCAAAATCGCCACCGAGACGCAGATCATGCGCAAGCTCTCCAACACGCCGCTGCAGGTGGAGGTGGACCTGCTGCGCACCAAAACGCACGAGGCCACGCATGTGAGCGCCGGCCATCTGGAGACGTTTTACCGCACGTTCGACGACATCCGCGACATCCACTACGACGGCCTGATCATCACGGGCGCGCCGGTGGAGCAGATGCCGTTCGAGGAGGTCGACTACTGGCCCGAACTCTGCCAGATCATGGATTGGTCCACCACGCACGTGCACTCCACGCTGCACATTTGTTGGGGCGCGCAGGCCGGTCTGTACCATCATTACGGTATCCAGAAGTACGACCTGCCGGCAAAGGCGAGCGGCGTGTTCGAGCATTATCTGGTGAAGCCGCAAAGCCCGCTGGTCCGCGGCTTTGACGACCGTTTCTATGCCGTGCATTCGCGCAACACCGATGTGCGCCGCGAGGACGTGGAGGCCGAGCCGCAGCTTGAGGTCGTGGCCGTGTCCGACGAGGTGGGCCTGTATATCGTCAAGTCGACCGACAGCCGCCGCTTCTTTGTCTTTGGCCATCCCGAGTACGACACCGACACGCTGCGCCTGGAGTACGAGCGCGACGTGAAGCGCGGGCTTAACCCTCAGGTGCCGGCGCATTACTTCCCGAACGACGACCCCACCGCCGAGCCGCGCAACGTCTGGCGCAGCCAGGCTCAGCTGCTCTACACCAACTGGCTCAACTACTACGTCTACCAGACCACGCCCTACGATCTAGCCCGCGCCGGCGAGGAACATTAGGCTGCGATGGTACTGCTGTAGCCGTGCCTGATGTGGCAGCGGTTAGGCGCTGATGATGTTGGGCAGTGGCAGGTCGTGGGCATCGGTGGGGATATGGTCGACGCGCTGTTCGTCAAAGGAGATGCCGATGATCTGGCATGTGGCCGAAAGCGTGGGCAGGTAGCGGTCGTAGCAACCGCCGCCGTAGCCCAGGCGCGTGCCGGTTTGATCGAAGGCCACGAGCGGCACAACAGTCATGTCGAGTGCTTCGGCAGGCACGATGGGGAAGCGGTCGCTGTCGATGTCCGTGGCCGCGAAGGCCCGCGCGGGGTGGGCGATAAACGGAGCCGCGGACGCATCGTCGACAGCAACTGCCCGCATGCACATGCGCTGGCCACAAGCTGCGGCATCAATTGCCGAAAGCATGCACGGATAGGCCACGCGCCAGCCGCGCGCGGCGGCCGCAACGGCAAACGCGGCAGGGTCTGCCTCGGAACCCATCGCGGCATAGACGGCAACGGTGTGCGGCGCCGCGGCATCCAAGCGGCCCAGCAGCTCAACCAGCCGCGCACAGATATCAGCAGACTTCGCCGCCCGCAAGTCCAAATCAAGAGCATCGCGCCGAGCAATCACCGCCCGCCGCAACTCAGCCTTGTCCATCCCGGCCCTCTCTCCCAAACCTACCAAAAAGGGACAGGTTTATTTTGGCAGGTTTTATCTGGGCAAACATCGAAGCCGCCACAAAGGTGCCTGTCCCCTTTGTGGCGGCTTTGCTTGCTGTGGCTAGCCCAGCAGGTCGATGACGTTAAAGCCGGCGTTGCTCTTGGCGATGACGTCTCGGCCGCCAAAGACGCAGGTGGGCGACTCGGCTGCGATGCGCGTCACGTCGGTGCCGAGCGAGCGCAGCTCACCGGGCGTGGCGGCGAGCATCTGGGCGCGGCGCTCCTCGCGTGCGTGCGGATCGAGCCCGGCCAGGTAGGTCGTGTTGCGGCGCTTGGTGAGCGCGTACGGCTTCACCGGTGCGTCCATACCGCTCACGCAGCTCACGATAAAGCCCTCAAAGGCGGCTTCGTCGGGCTCAAAGCTGCCGAGCCATTCGCCTGCGCGCGCCACACGCTCAATCGAGGGGTCGATTGCCGGGTCGCGGTAGGTGTAGAACGCCGTCTGACGCTCACCGGCCGCGCGAAATCCGCAGCCGTACGCACCGCCCTTCACGCGAATCTCGTTCCACAGGTAGTCGTAGGAGAGCGCGTTGGCAGCCACGGCCCAGGCGCCCGTCACGTCGATGCCCAGGCGACGCGGATCGCACGCGCTTGCCGCAAAGCAGATGTCGCTGGGGATGATAAAAGCCTCGTGGCGGTCGCGCGGCGTCGGCACCACGAGCGCGTCGCGGCCGGCATCGGCGCCGTCGCCAGCGCCCAGCCCCAGATCGCCCGCGGCGGCCCAGTACGCGTTAAAGTCCTCGTCGCTGCCGGTAAAGCTCGCCATGCAGCCATCGGCCACAAAGATGCGGCCTGCCAACTCGGCAAGCTTGGCGCGCAGGTCATCCAGGCGCTCGTCAAAGTGGTCGAGCAGATCGCGCAGGAACAGGTAGAAGTCCACGCCCGAAAGCTGCTCGCGCACCACGGCCGAAGGTGAGCTGTAGCTCATCGCGCGACCGAGCGCCGCCGAGTGTCCGTTGTTGATAAAGCCCTGCTCAAGCCCAATGCGAATCTGCGTGAGCACGTCGCGCACGCGGTCGGCGTCGGCATCGAGCAAAAGCGTGCTCGACCACACCTCGTGCGGCAGGCTTGCCAGCGCATCGATCTTCTCGGACAGGGCGCCGGCGCTCACCAGCAGGTAGGGGCGCACGCCGTCCACGTCGGGCTGCGTCATGACCTCGGTCGTAAAGCTCAAAAAGCCCAGCTTGCCGGCGAGCAGGTTGTCGAGTTCCTCGGCCGAATGCTCGCGCGTGGGCAGCTGCTTGAGCAGACGGCAGAGCAGCGTC
>CALLST010000188.1:0-2930 GCA_938011875.1 uncultured Collinsella sp.
GGCGTTTTGGCGATGATTTCACTTAAGTCGATATCCTCCAGTTCGCTCGAAAGGTCTATGTCCAGCCCGGACAAGTCGATACCAGAAAGGTCTATACCGCCGGCCGCACCCGAGAGCGCCGACGTATCGAACGAGAACGCACTCTTCAGCGCCGCTTCGTCCACACCGAACATGCTGCCCAAATCCACGCCCTGTTTGGCCTCGCCTTGCAGTTCATCGAAAGACTTGCCCGTAAAGACCTCCGTCTCGGGGTGGTCGAGTTGCTCCTGCACAATCTGCGAATTTGCGGCGCGTTCCATAAGCTGACGAGTCAGTGCATGCGTATAGGCGATGCCCGGGGTCAATGCGCTCGCGTTGGCCGTCTCATTGGGCCGCACCACGCCCACAATGTGTACGTCGATACCGTCGGCAACCTTGGCGGCCATAAAGTCGGTGTCGCCAGACATATCGGTCCACATGCCGGTCTCTTCGTTTTTGCGATAGGCATCGGCCGGCGACAACACCTTAAACGTCGTGGACAGTGCATCGTCGTAGGTAAAGTCGCTGCCGGTCTTGGGCGTCTTGACCTTGCCGTCGGCCGTCATGGCACTGTTAACCAGGTCGTTGAGCTCATCGATATCCAGCGCGCCGATGCTGTAGAGCGTGTAGTCGCCCACCGTTCCACGGCTCGAAAGCACCATTACGGCTTCGTTAGCAGACGTGGGCCAATGACCGGCGACGACATCGTACTGGCTGTCGAGCAGGCTCTGGTCGTCAATCATCTCGTTAAAGACCGAGGTTCCCATGGATTCCATGCTCACCGTTGCTGCTGAGCTCGCGCCGCCGCTCATGGCCTCGGTCATGGCGTTGGGCACCAGCCGGACAGGCTTCTCATCGCCCTTGCCGGCACGATAGACAACCGGCGATACACCGTAACCGTACTGAATGGCGGGGACCTCTTTATCGATGCCGTCGCCACCGGCATCGAGCCATGCCTTAAAGCTCGTCATGTCGTTGGACTTAACGCTCGCAAACATATCCTTTACGGCCGTGACCACGGGAATCTTATCGGTTCCCTTAGCCTTGCCGCCGGCACTGTCGTCGGACGAATCAACATTTTCAGGCGAGTCATCATCCGCAGTTCCCTGCCCGCCCATCATGGACGACAGGTCGTAATCCTGCTTGGAAATGGTGAGCGGGTAGCTCGAGAGCGTATCCTCCTCGACCTTTTTGATGTAGCCGTTTACGCCGTTGGACAGCGCCAGAATCGCCGCGATACCGATAATGCCAATCGAGCCCGCAAAGGCAGTCATGGCCGTACGACCCTTCTTGGTCATGAGGTTTCGGGCAGAAAGCCCCAGCGCCGTCACAAAGCTCATCGAGGTTTTGCGCGTAGGCTTAGCCTCGTGGCGCGTGGCGTCAGCGACATCGAAAGGATCGGAATCGTCGGTGATCTTGCCGTCCGCCAGGTTGACGATGCGCGTGGCGTATTGGTATGCCAGGTCGGGATTGTGCGTGACCATGATGACCAGACGGTCGCGCGCAACGTCTTTGAGCAAATCCATAACCTGCACGGATGTCGTTGAATCCAAAGCGCCAGTCGGCTCGTCGGCAAGGACGATCTCAGGGTCATTGATCAGGGCGCGGGCAATGGCCACGCGCTGCATCTGCCCGCCCGATAGCTGGCTCGGGCGCTTGTTAACGTGCTCGCCCAGACCAACCGCCTCGAGCGCCTCGCGCGCACGCTGGCGGCGCTCGGCATGCCCCACACCTGTGAGCGTACGCGCCAGCTCCTCGTTTTCCAAGATGGTCTGATGCGGAATGAGGTTATAGCTCTGGAACACAAAGCCAATGCGGTTGTTGCGATAAGCATCCCAATCGCGATCACGGAAGTCCTTGGTCGAAATGCCATCGATGAGCAGGTCGCCAGAATCAAAGTGATCGAGTCCGCCGATAACGTTGAGCATCGTAGTTTTACCCGAACCCGAGGGACCCAGAATGGCCACGAACTCGTTATCGCGAAAAGACAGGCTTACGTTGTCGAGCGCCACCTGCGTAAACGACTGCGTAACGTACCTTTTGCAAATACCTTTGAGCTCCAGCATGGACGGCAACCTCTCCTGCACAGGCACTCTGCCCGCTCTCACCAGCCGTTCGTATTCGACGCGTTTGTCCTACTCTATTCCCATTTTTCACCGACACCAGTGAGGAATGTAGGGAACCGCATCAAAAAACGAACGGGACGACGTCCAAAAAAGAGGCCCCAAGTGGGACCTCTAAATGGTGGAGCTTATCTTGAAAGGTAGCGGACTACTTTGCACAGCGACACACGATCCACGCTATGCTTTACGCGTTTTCTACTGCTCGCTATTCGCAATCGCCTGGTCGATAAGCTTATCGAGTGCTGCGCGCTGCTCGGCGGAGCTGATGGCTCCCACGATTGGATCCCCTACGATGTTGCCATTCTGATCGATGACATACGTTGTCGGGAACGAGAACAAATTTGACGTAAACTTACCGGCCTCGCTATCCGACTTGAACCAGATGTTCTTATATGTCACGCCCTTCTTGCTCAGCACGTCCTTGGCATCTGCAATCTCGCCCTTGTTGCCATCGAGCGTAAAGGAATTGACGCCCACGACCTGGCCGCCCTTCTCGGCAAGCTCCTGATTCAGCTTCTCAAGATCGCCCAGCTCGCCCACGCACGGCTTGCAAGTAGTGAACCAGAAGTTCATGACGGTGACCTTGTTCTTAGAGAACAGCTCGTCGCTGCTCACGTCGTTGCCGTCCAGGTCCTTGCCCATAAAGCTGGGGAACTTCGTCGCCTCGCTCGAAGCATTGGCACCAGCCGTCATGCCAGCGGTCGAAGCGTCGACGCTCTCGCCTGCGCTCGGCGTGCTTCCACAGCCGGGGAACTCCTTCTCCAAGCTCTCGCGCTTGTCCTCGATTTC
>CALLST010000189.1:0-4989 GCA_938011875.1 uncultured Collinsella sp.
CGCCCGTAGCGCTCACAGATGGCATGGATGCCCTGGCGCGACAGACGGCGGCCGTTCTTATTTAAAAAGACCGCCGAGGTCTCGGTTCCGCGGGCATGGGCCGCCAAGCGAGAACGCCCCTCAGTTACATAAAGCGTCAGAGCTCGCGCCGCGCTTCCCACCAGCGGGGACAGGCGTTCCTTTGAGCCCTTACCGCGAACGAGTACAAAGCCATCGTCGATATGGATATCGCCCACATCGAGCCCAACCAGCTCACTCACACGCAAACCGCATCCGTAGAGCACTTCCAAGATGGCATGGTCGCGCAAGCCCATCTCGCCCTCGGGGAAGTCTTGATCGAGCAGCGCCGAGACATCCTCCACCGATAGATACTCCGGCAAACGCTCAGCCTTTTTAGGCAGGCGCAACGCCGCCGTCGGGTTTTGGGCCACGGCCCCATCGCGCACCAAAAAGGCATACAGGCCTTTGACGGCAGCGAGCGCGCGCTCCACCGAGGCATCGGAATAGCCCCCATCGCGCCGATCGGCGATAAAGTCCTCAATGACCCGCCGACTCACGTCCTCAAAGGACGCAATGCCCGTCCGCTCCAGATATGCACAGTAGGTCGACAGGTCTCGGCGATAGGCGGCAATCGTGTTACGCGCCAAGCCCCGCTCGACTGCAAGGTAATCAAGAAACTCCCCCGCCGCCACAGCGAGCGGCGAAGGAGCTTCTCCGATATGTTCCCGGTTCGCCGGCAACCTTAGTCCATCGCACGATTCATGGGCGTCACCTGTAGGCGATCGACGCCCTCATGCTGGCCAATCGAGGCACGCACGAACTCTCGGAATAGCGGCTGAGGATTGGTGGGGCGGCTCTTAAACTCAGGGTGAGCCTGGGTGGCCACGAACCACGGGTGCACGTCGCGCGGCAGCTCGACCATCTCGACCAGACGCTCATCAGGCGAAAGACCCGAGATGACAAGACCGGCGTCCTCGAGCTGATCGCGGAAGGCATTGTTGAACTCAAAGCGGTGACGGTGGCGCTCGTAGACAAGCTCCTCACCATACGCCTCACGCGCGAGAGTATCGGCAGCGAGCTTGCACGGATAGGCGCCCAGGCGCATGGTGCCGCCCTTCTCGGTCACGTCCTCCTGCGAGCTCATCAGATCGATGACACTATACGGGCCATCCGGATCGAACTCAGAGGAGCTGGCGCCGGCAAGGCCAACGACATTGCGGGCGAACTCGCACACGGCGACCTGCATACCCAGGCAAATGCCCAGATACGGAATCTTGTGCTCACGGGCAAACTCGGCCGCGAGGATCTTACCCTCCAGGGCGCGCTTGCCAAAGCCGCCGGGAACCAGGATGCCCGACGCGTCGCCCAAAACCTCATTGACGTTTTCGGCATCGAGGCTCTCGCCGTCGATCAGCTGCACGTCTACGTGACGATCGTAGAAAACGCCCGCATGATGCAGGGCCTCGATAACCGACAGGTACGCATCGGGCAGCTGCGTATACTTACCCACGACGGCGATCTTCACCTTGTCGGCGTGATGGTTGGCGTGATTCTGTTTGCGCAGGAACTCGTTCCACTCGCTCATGTCGCGCTCACGCGGATCCAGACCCAGGCGCTCGCAAATGCGCAGGTCAAAGTCCTGCTCGGCGAGCAGCTGCGGCACGTCGTAAATGCTCGCGCAATCCTCGTTGGTAAAGACACAGTCGGTGTCGACGTCGCAGAAACTCGCGATCTTGCCGCGGATAGCGTCATCGATATGGTGGTCGGAGCGCAGCACGATGATATCGGGCTGGATGCCAAAGCTGCGGAGCTCCTTGACGGAATGCTGCGTGGGCTTGGTCTTGACCTCATGGGCGGCGGCGATATAGGGAACGAGCGACACGTGGATGTAGCAGACGTTCTCGGGGCCGGCCTCCTTGCGGTACTGACGGATGGCCTCGACAAACGGCTGGGACTCGATGTCGCCAATCGTGCCGCCCAGCTCGGTGATGACTACATCGGAGCCGGTCTGCTCCTCGATGCGGCGGAACTTGTCCTTAATGGCATTGGTGACGTGGGGAATCACCTGCACGGTACCGCCCAAAAAGTCGCCGCGACGCTCGCGGGCGATTAGGCTTTTGTAGATGGCACCGGTCGTAAAGTTGGAATCGCGGGTCAGGTTCTCATCAATAAAGCGCTCGTAATGACCCAGGTCCAAGTCGGACTCGTAACCGTCCTCGGTAACGAAGACCTCACCATGCTGGAACGGGCTCATGGTACCGGGGTCGACGTTCAGATACGGGTCGGCCTTCTGCATCGTTACTTTGTAGCCACGCGACTTGAGCAGACGGCCCAGCGAGGCCGCGGTGATACCCTTGCCCAGGGACGAAACCACGCCACCGGTTACGAACACATGCTTGGTCATATTGAGTTACCTGCGCTTCCCGTAGAAGTTGTTTATCCACATCTTACGGGTCTTCATTGTAATACTCGCGCCGCGGACCGTTCGCAATTTTTCTCGCGTGAGATTGCATTTCTCAATCTTGAAACAAAACGCCGCCCGGTTTCCCAGGCGGCGTCGCTATGGCAAGGGTTACATGCTGCTATCGATCAGCAACCTCGTCCTCAAGCATTTCTTGAACGAGCATGCCGGTACGGACGCCCTCAAGATACCACTCGCCACGTTCGGTGAGGCAAATGCCATTTGCAAGCTGACCGCCGTCTTCGCTATAACGCGAGACGACATCAATCATGCCTTCGGAATCCAAGCGATCGATTGCGGCGCGGGCACGATACGGCGAAACCCCCACGCGCTCGGCAAGCGTTTTGCGCGAGAAACCATACGGCCCGCCATTGTCTTCGGTTTGCTGGTCGATCTCCATCAACACCAGCACCTCGACACGCTTCATATCGTTGACACTCGCACGACCCTTGCCCGCCATAGCAGCCTCCTCAAACCGAGCACGAGCATCTAACGCGCCGTGCGCGACCGACACACCTCACGATGGCAGGTAATATCCATCATGCGGCATCCCGCTAAGGATGAAACAGTTACGGTTATTGTATACCGCTCAAATTGTTTCTAGGCAGGTAAACAGCTATTTTTCGCCGAAATAGGCGCTTTATTGATCAAAAAGCCGTACCGGGCGCTAACCCGATACGGCCAAAATGCAATGCAATTACCGCGGTGCTTCAAACTTAGCGATGGAAGAAACCGCGGCGCTCAAACTTGGGCTCGCAGCACACGTTGATACCCAGTTTGCGCAGTACCGTCTCGTCCGTCGGCGAGATGATCACGCTAAAGAAGGCGTCGCAGCCGCGCAGCTGCTCCAGGCCCGAAAGGACGCGAGCGGCCGTCTCACTCGTGGCCGAGGTGATCGACAGCGCCATAAGCGTCTCGTCGGTGTGGAGGCGCGGGTTTTTGCTGCCCAGGAAATGCGTCTTGAGCTTGCTGATGGGCTCGATCGCCTCATCGCTAATGACCTCGAGCTCAAGGTCGACGCCCGAGACATGCTTGAGGGCGTTCATAATGAGCGAACTTGCGGCGCCCAGGCGCGTGGAGGTCTTACCGGTCACCACGGAGCCATCGGGCATGACCATGGCACCCACGGGACCACCCGTCAGCTGCTCCCTGGTGAGGGCCGCCGAGCGCGCCGGTGAGTAGTTCTTATCGATGCCGGCTTTCTTCATAATAATCTTGAGACGGTCGACTTGCTCATCGCCCACGCCGGTACGGCGCACATTTTCGACCGCGGTAAAGTAGCGGCGGACGATCTCCATCTTGGAAGCGTCGCGGCAGGCATCGTCATCGGTGATGGCAAAGCCGACCATATTGACGCCCATGTCCGTAGGACTCTGGTAGGGGCTCTTGCCCAGAATCTTTTCCATCAGAGCACGGACCACCGGGAAGGCCTCGACGTCGCGGTTGTAGTTGACCGTGGTCTTGTTGTAGGCCTCAAGGTGGAACGAATCGATGATATTGGCGTCGTCGAGGTCAGCCGTGGCGGCCTCGTAGGCAATATTGACCGGATGCGTCAGAGGAAGATTCCAGACCGGGAAGGTCTCGAACTTGGCATAGCCGGCGGCCGTGCCATGCTTGTGCTCGTGATAGAGCTGAGACAGGCAGGTGGCAAGCTTGCCCGAGCCAGGACCGGGGGCAGTGACCACGACGAGCGGTCGGGTGGTCTCGACAAACTCATTCTTGCCGTAGCCATCGTCGGACACGATCAGATCGACATCGTGCGGATACCCCTCGATGGGATAGTGCAGCTTGGCGGGAATACCGAGCGCGTTCAGGCGGTTGCGGAACACATCGGCAGCAGGCTGGCCGGCGTACTGGGTGATGACCACACCCGCGACAGCAAAGCCGTTGCCGCGGAACAGGTCAACCAGGCGCAGCACATCCTCGTCATAGGTAATGCCGAGGTCACCACGAGCCTTGTTTTTCTCGATGTGGTTTGCGTTGATCGCGATGATAACCTCGACATCGTCGGCGATGCTCTTGAGCATGCGGAACTTGCTGTCCGGTTCAAAACCCGGCAGCACGCGGCTCGCATGATAGTCATCGAACAGCTTACCGCCAAACTCCAAATAGAGCTTGCCACCAAACTGCGAGATGCGCTCCTTAATGTGAGCAGCCTGCAGCTCGATATACTTCGCGTTGTCGAAACCCTGGCGCATGTATGGCTCCCGTCCCGTTTCCATTTAATGTCCTAGGCGATTATAACGGAGCAGACCCTTCCCGATGCCCAGGCCATCAACAGGCACCAACCAAACACGCCACCGATAAGTTGCGGTGGAATAGTTCCTGTTTAACCCCTCAAGACGGCCAAACAGGAACTATTCCACCGCAACTTCCCCTTTTGGCGCAAAGTAACCTGATCCCTTTGCACCAACAACAGAAACGTCGCAGGTTGAGCATAAGTCAGCGAGCGACGTCCAGGACGCACAAGTTGGCATGAAAAAGGCAAGGCATAGACCTTCTGGTCATGCCTTGCCTTTTGAATGACA
>CALLST010000190.1:0-4991 GCA_938011875.1 uncultured Collinsella sp.
GGCTGGAGATGGGGGCCAGGCTGAAGACAGAGGGCGCGCGGGACCTGTACGCCTTCTGGGGGGACAAGCTGGCCCGGGCCCTGGAGCCCGGAGACGGGCCGGTGGTGGATCTGGCCTCCCGGGAGTACAGCCGGGCGGTGGTCCCCCATCTGCCCCGGGGCGTCCCGTTGGTCGCCTGCGTCTTTGGCAGGCTCCGGCCGGACGGCCGGGTGGTGGAGCAGGGCGCGCCCTGCAAAATGGCCCGGGGCCAGATGGTCCGCTGGATGGCGGAAAACAAGGTCGAGGACGCCGCCGGTCTTACCGAGTTCAACCTTGGCTACCGCTATGTCCCCGAGCTCTCGTCCCCAGATAGCCTGGTCTTCATCAACGAGCAGGCATTCAAAATGCCTGTCGCCAGCGCCGAACTCCACCTCGGCATGCTTTCATGATATTCGGTGAACATCCCGCTATTCCGCCAAGCCGTCTGCCTTGGCAATCTCGCTTGTCGAGCCGTCCTGATAGGTAATCTTGACATGCTCCACATCGGACGCCTTGACGCCCGACGGGGGCTCCAGGCGCCATTCCGTCAGGGCGATATCCATGGTCGTGGGCACATCTCCTTGATCTTTGAGCTTCACCGTCAGCGTTTTGAGCGCCGCGTCAAACGTCACGCGTTCGATTTCTTCGCCTGGAATGGACCCACCACTCAGCTGCAACTGCACAAACTCATCGCGCGGGTACCAATAATCGCCCGGAATGGCGAGCGTATTGGCATTACCGCCAGTACTCCTCACCGTCATAATCGGTAGGCTATCATCGGCCTCAAACTCCCAGGCAGTGCCGCCGCGACCACCAAACGTCCAGATACAAACGGCAATCACCAGCACGGCAAGCACCGCAAAACCAATCGCGACAAGGCCATGGTGCGCACGGCTTTCCTCGGCCGATACATCCCATTGCGTCTCTCGATATAGATGCTTGTCTTCCATGTTCGCCTCCCCATGGGCATGCTCATCGCGTCAATCGTACCCATTCAGGCTATACTTGAGCCCACCACATAAACGGGGAGCTTGCAGGACAAGACGGCAGGCTGAGATTGGGCGCGCCCGCCCTGACCCGCAAACCTGATATGGGTAATGCCAACGAAGGGAGCCATGCCAATGAGCACACAGACCGAGCCCAAGCTCGTCACGGAAATCGACTTTGCCCGCGCCGGGCAGATCACACCGCAGATGAAGGAGGTCGCCGAGCGCGAGCATCGTGACCCCGAGTACATCCGTGAGCGCGTAGCAGACGGCCGCATCGCCATTCCCGCCAACATCGTGCATATCAAAAAGGGCATGCGCGCCTTTGGTGTCGGTGAGGGCCTGTCCACCAAGGTCAACGTGAACTTGGGCATCTCGGGCGACAAGGCCGATGCCGCCGAGGAATGGAAGAAGGTCAAGATCGCCGAGGACTTTGGCGCCGACGCCATCATGGACCTCTCCAACTCGGGCAAGACGCGCCAGTTCCGCCAGCAGCTCATCGACGAGACCCCGCTCATGGTGGGCACCGTCCCCATGTACGACGCCATCGGCTACATGGAAAAGCCGCTGGTCAAGCTCACCAAGGACGACCTGTTCGAAGTCGTGCGCGCGCACGCCGAGGACGGCGTGGACTTTATGACCATCCACTGCGGCATCAATAAATCGGTCATCAAGACCTTCAAGGAGACCGGCCGCCTCATGAACATCGTCAGCCGCGGCGGCTCGCTGCTGTTTGGCTGGATGGAAGTCACCGGTAACGAGAACCCCTTCTACGAGTTCTACGACGAGGTGCTCGAAATCTGCCACGAGTACGACGTAACGATCTCACTCGGCGACTCCTGCCGCCCGGGCTGTCTCTACGACTCCAACGACGCCACCGAGACTGCCGAGATGATCGAACTGGGCAAGCTGTGCAAGCGTGCTTGGGCCGCCGGCGTCCAGGTCATGGTCGAGGGCCCGGGTCACATGGCGCTCGACGAGATCGCCGCCAACATGAAACTGCAGAAGCGCCTGTGCCACAATGCCCCGTTCTATGTGCTCGGGCCGCTGGTGACCGATATCGGCGTGGGTTACGACCACATCACCGCCGCCATCGGCGGCGCCATCTCCGCAAGCTCCGGTGCCGATTTCCTGTGCTACGTGACACCGGCAGAGCACCTATGCCTGCCCAACGCCCAGGATGTGCTCGACGGCCTCATGGCCACCAAGATCGCCGCACACGCCGCCGACATCGCCAAAAAGGTGCCCCACGCCCGCGACATGGACGACAAGATGGGCCAGGCACGCCGCAAGCTCGACTGGGACGCCATGTGGGAGTGCGCGCTCGACCCGGTTACGGGCAAGAAGCGCTACGAGGAATCCCCCGCCGCCACCGAGGGCACCTGCACCATGTGCGGCAAGATGTGCGCCGTCCGCACCGTTAACAAGGTGATCGAAGGCACGACGATCGACCTCGGCATGGAGGACTAACTCGTCACCGGAGCCACAATCGGTAACATGGTGTTCGTCAATTGTTGACGTGTGAACATTTGCTTACATTTGCGTAAAGATTGCATCGCTCGCCCGGGTTCGTCATAGAGCCGGCCCGGGCATCTTTATAATGCTGGCTTAAAGACCCATTTGATTCCGACCGAACAAGGGAGCGAACATGGATCGCAGTAAGGTACCTGCCGTTCTATCCATCGCAGGATCCGATTCCAGCGGTGGCGCCGGCATTCAGGCCGACATCAAGACCATCACGGCGCACCGCCTGTATGCCGAGACGGCCATCACCGCCATCACCGCACAGAACACCCTGGGCGTTACCGCCGTGCAGGATATCTCGCCAGATATCGTCGCTGCGCAAATTGACGCCGTTTTTGACGATATCCGCCCGAGCGCCGTCAAGATCGGCATGGTTTCGTCCACCGAGATTATCGAAGTTATCGCCGACCGCCTGAGCGCATGGAACGCAACCAACGTGGTCGTCGACCCCGTTATGGTCGCCACCTCGGGCGCTCGTCTGATCGCAGAGGACGCCGCCGAAGCGCTTACGCGTCGCCTGTTCCCGCTGGCGACCGTCATCACGCCCAACATTCCCGAGGCCATGGCGCTGCTCGACTACGAAGTCGATTCCGAGCGCACGCAACAAAACGCCGCCATGCTCCTCACCCGCCGCTTTGGCTGTGCATCCCTCGTTAAGGGTGGGCATCTTGTCAACGAGGCCAACGATGTATTGGCCGAACCCGCGCCGCTCGATGACGAGGGCAACCATCTGGGCGATCCGCTCACCACGTGGTTCCGCCACAAGCGCATCGAGACCGACAACACACATGGCACCGGCTGTACGCTTTCGTCCGCCATCGCCTGCGCGCTGGCCCAGGGCATGGAACTTGCCGACGCCGTCAACGCCGGCAAGGCCTACCTAACCGGCGCTCTCGCCGCCGGCTTTGACATGGGCAAAGGCTCCGGCCCCGTCAACCACATGTGGCAGTATTAAGATTCGCAGTCCAAAACCACCGCAAAGGGGACAGGCACCCTTGCGGTGGTTCCCACAAACATCTCGATCTGTAACAGTTAGAGTCCATTTTTCGGCCCACCTGTTACAGATTGAGACATTCAAATTCCGCTGAAACGAAAATCTCAATCTGTAACAGCAACTCGGCGAAATCGACCCTAGATGTTACAGATCGAGACAAACGACCGATATCGACCTAAATAATCTTAATCTGTAACATCTAGCCCGTTTTCGGCCTTACAACTGTTACAGATCAAAACAAACCAACGAAACAAGCCGTCGCAAGGGGAACTTCTGTACTGCTTTGGGTCGCGCTACTCACCAAGCATCTCTTGGAGCTTGGCTGCCACGGCATGGCCCAGGCTCTCGTGGCTTTCGGGCATCATATGCAGATAGTCGATATCGCCCGGCTCGGCAAAGTCGGCGGCATTCAAAAAGTCGCAGCCAAACTGCTCAGCCACATGCGCGTAGTACTCACCAAAATGTTCCGAGGCTTCTACGGAATGCTCGTCAAAATCGGTCATATATACGTCGGCGATCTGCGGCTTAATCTTGATAGGCGCCATCAGCAGAATGCGCGGACAAGGCGCAGCGTCGGTCCACGGAAACGCGCGGACGGCGCGAATCAGCGCCATGGCGCCACGAGCGATATCGGCAGCCGTCACGTTAAAGACCGTCTTGCAGTCGTTGGTGCCCAGCATGATCACAATGGCGTCCAGCGGCTTATGGGCCTCGAGCATCATCGGAAGCGCGCGAATGCCGTTAAGATTGGTGTCCAGATGGCACATGTCGTCGCGTACCGTCGTGCGGCCGTTGAGGCCTTCTTCAATTACATGCCAGCCCTCGCCTAAGTCACGTTGGACCACGCCACACCAGCGCACATCCTGCGCATAGCGCACCGCGGTGCCGTCGCGCATGCCCGCCGGATCGTAACCATAGGTGTTGCTGTCGCCAAAGCATAGAACGTTTTTCATCGTAAGCCCTTCCTTTTAGTAAAAAGCCGGCGGGAGCAGCCTCTCCCGCCGGCTCGACCTATCTGTCAACACGTACCGGTTACAGGTACTTGCGCCAATCGTCCTCGTCCTCATCATTCTCGGTAGCAGCCTGGGCCTGCTCGGCGGCGCGAGCTGCCGCAGCGCGAGCGGCAACCTGAGCATAGGACTCCTCGTTGCGCTCGGGGAAGTTTGCCAGCACGTGCTCGAATTTGGCGAAGTCCTCGTCCCAGCGCGTAGAGGGCACGGCAAAGAAGACCTGCTTGACCTTGAAGTCGCCCGATGCGAGCTCCTTGCGGAAGAGCTCGGCCACGGCCTCGGCATCAAAGCCGTTGTTGTCGCAGCCCCATGCGCCCAGCACGAGCTTCTCGCGACCCAGCTCATCGCAGATGGCAAGCACAAAGCGGATGCGATCGCGCAGGGCATCCAGCAAGGCATCGCCACCCACGCGATACTCCTGGCGAGCGCGCTTGGCGTTGGGCGCGGCGGCAACGATCA
>CALLST010000191.1:0-6348 GCA_938011875.1 uncultured Collinsella sp.
TTAAGCGGATGAGTTGCCACCTCCAGCACGGGTGATTCTTTGAGATACGTAGCGAGCGACCCGTAGTCCACATCGCCCGTCGAGGACTCGGACACCAAATTGCCCGATGCGTCCGTCACGATCAGCGCGCTCACGTTGAACTGGTCGGCGTATTGCTCCAGCATGGCGTTATCCACCGAACCGTCGCGCTCCATATCGCGCGCTGCCTCTCCGGCGATCTCCATAACGCGTATCAGGTTTTTGGTCGTATAGGCGCTATTGAATGCATCGTAGGAAAGGCTCTGCGTCGCCACGTAATCGACAACGTCGGCAAAGCGCTGCTCGGCTTGGGCCGTCGTGTAACCGTAGCTCATCATGCCGGCAACAACCGAGAGCGCTATCCCCAGCAGAGCGACAAGGAGCCATGCCCCTGCCGAACGATTGCCCCGCTCCTGAGCAGCGTGGTCGGGCGCATCGATCATGACAGGCCCTCCATATTCAAAAATGGCGAAGGGTCATCGAAGTACTTTGACACCAGGCGTTCCATGGTGCCATCGGCAAGCATTTCTTGGTAGGCATGAGTGAGCTTGACGTCGATGCCACGCGTATCGTTGATATCGAAAGCGGTGCCCAAACCGACCTCTAGCAGCGGCTCATCCAAAATGCGATATGTCACACCATAGTCTTTTTCGTAGGTGAGCAGCGAGGACTCATGCGCGGCGATGGCGTCGACCAGGCCCTCGACGAGCGCCGGGTTCAGGTATGAACCGTCCGAAAAGCTGTAGAGTTCCTTGATCTGCGGAACGTTTTCATTTATGCGATTGAGCAAAATGTCCTCGGGCTTGGTGGTGGACTGAACCGCCACGATCTTATCCTCAAGATCGGCAAGCGTGTAGATATCGCTCTGGGGATCGACCGCGACCACCTGGCGGCTCGCAAGGTACGGGCCGGCCCAACGATATTCGTTTTCGCGACCCGTCATACTAAAGCTGCCCATGACACAATCGAGTTCGCCGCTCGCCAGCAGCTCCTTCTTCTTTTCCCAGTCAATCAGCTGGTATTTTGGCTTGTAACCAATGCGAGCCAAAGCCTCGGTCAATATCTCGACATCCAGGCCAACGATATCGCCGTACTCGTCGGTATACACAAACGGTGGATAGAGGTCGCTTCCGACGTTGAGCGTCTTAAGGTCGTCGTCTTTGACTTGCGAGGCGTCCAGACCTTCTAATGCAGATGTCGAGGCTCCGTCATTCGACCCGGAACAGCCAGCTATCGCTACGACAAAGACGCTCGCCACTGCAAGCGCAACAAACAACGAAATGGCAACCGAGCGACGGGATCTTTTCATCGAGCTCCATACGATCCTGTTTCTAGCCAACTTGGCAGAAGGCCCCACATGCAGCGCACGCTTACCGTGCATTAAAAACGTAGCGGTCCAGGCGGTCGCACGCCTCCCTTACGCGCGAAAGCGGCAGCGCCAGATTCACGCGAATGTGGCAGGGTCCGTGGAACGGGCGGCCGTCCTGATACCCCACGCCCACGCGTGCCCCCTCATCGAGCAACCACTGAATATCGCGGCCATGCTCTCGGCACCACTCGGTGCAGTCCAGAAACACCATGTACGTGCCCTGCGGACGCGAATAGGACACGCCCTCAAAATGCTCGTCCACGTAATCGCAGAAGTACTCGATATTGCCGGCAAGCACCTGGTTGAGCTCGTCCACCCACTCGTAGCCTTGCGGCTGGTAGGCACCGATAAGCGCATGCATGGAGAGGACGTTCATCTCGTTGTAGTGGGTCTTGTTGGACACGGCGCACACGCGGTCGCGCAGCGTCTCGTTGTAGATGATGTGGTAGCTGCCGACCAGGCCCGCCAGGTTGAACGTCTTGCTGGGCGCGTAGAGGGCAACCGTGCGCATGCGAGCATCCTCGCTCACCGACTGCGTCGGGATGTGCTTGTGCCCCGGCAGGATGATATCGGACCAAATCTCGTCCGAAATCACCACGCAATCGTGCTGGCAATAGATGTCCATGGCGCGCTCGATCTCGTCGCGCTCCCATACGCGGCCGCAGGGATTGTGCGGCGAGCAGAACACCGCGGCATGGATGTAGTTTTGGGCGAGCTTGCGCTCCATGTCCTCAAAGTCCATGCGCCACACGCCCTGGTCGTCGAGCTTAAGCGGGCTGTGGACAATGCGATAGCCCGCGGCTTCGATAGACTTGGTAAAGCCGATGTAGGTGGGGCTGTGGACCAGCACCGCATCGCCCGGCTGGACATACGCGCGCAGCGTCGACACAACACCGCCCAGCACGCCGTTTTCGTAGCCGATATGCTCCGGCGCCAAGTCCTCAACGCCGTTGCGACGGCTCTGCCATTCGATGATGCGGTCGAAGTACTCGGGACGCGGATTGAAGTAGCCAAACATGGGGTGCTGAGCGCGCTTGATGATGTACTCCTGAACCGTGGGCACCGTGGCGAAGTTCATGTCGGCCACCCACATGGGAATGCGGTCGAAGCCCTCGTCGGGTGCGTTCGGAGCCATACCGGGGATCGCGCCCCTGGAGTCAACGGCGATGGAGTCCATGCCGTGGCGGTCGATAAGCGAGCTAAAGTCGTATTTCATGCTGAGCTCCCATGCAAAGCGGACTATTTTGGTAGGCGTTATTGTCCACCAGCATGGGCGATTTTGACATGGGGTTTGGCGCTTAATTTGACGGGTTCAGACGAATGGCTGGTTAGTCTTGCGCGTCGTTGACGGCGACTACGGTTAGCCGGGTTTCATCGACCGTAAAAGATATGTCGAGCCCGGCGAAGGCCAAGTGATAAACACGGTTTGGCTCGTGCTTGCTGCCCGCGCGGCGCGGATCTTGGCAAAGGACCTCGACCAAGCCGGGGAGCTTTGCGGGCGGGACCATATCCTGCAGCGCTTGTGGAAACTCAACATCGAGCTCTTGCCACGGGGCATCCTCAATCCAGCGGGCGGTCGCATCCGGGTGACAGTCCGCAAACGGAATGTAGGGCTTAATGTCGTAGATGGGCGTGCCGTCGCGCAGATCGGCCCCCAGCACATGGATGATGGGGCCGTCGTCGGTAAGCTCCACGCGGTCGAGCTTAACGCAGGTGAGCCCGAAGGGATTAGGGCGAAACGGACTGCGCGTGGCAAAGACGCCCACACGCTCGGCTCCGCCCAGACGCGGCGGACGCACGGTTTTCGACCACTTGACGTTGGTGCCAGACCTGTCCTGCGACTTGGCATCGGCAGCTATGTCGTTTGCCGTGCCGCCGGGCGTTCCGTTTTCGACGCGCCACAACAGCCATAGGTGAGAGAAGGAGTCCAGGCCCTCAACCGCTGCATTGGAGGCAAATTCCGGCTCAAAGACGATGTGTCCCTGCAGATGAGGCGCCAAAAAGCTGTTGCGCGGAATGCCGAACTTCTGCGGCAGGTCGGTATGTATGTGTGCGATAGGTTCCATGCCGGTCATTGTACGGCATGGGGGCATGGGGCGTTACGCGCAATTCTTCGCCGCGGTCCCCCGTCGTGCAACCAACGGTTGCTTGGAAGGGCGCCTGTCACCGCGTATGCTTAAGCCATCAACCAGCAGAAAGGAGCCGTTATGGCCTTTGCAGAAAAGCTCATCGCCGTCCGTCGCGCCCATCACCTTACCCAAGAGCAGCTCGCCGCCAAGCTCTTCGTCACACGCCAAGCCGTCAGCCGTTGGGAACGCGGCGAAGTCACACCGGGCATCGACATGATGAAGCTCATTGCCGCCGTAACCGGCGAGCCCCTGTCTCACCTGCTCGAAATGCCCGAGCACTATTGTCAGAGCTGCGGCATGATACTCACGCCCGACGACTGCGGCACCGATGCCACGGGCGCCGCGACCGACCATTACTGCAAGTGGTGCTACGACCACGGCCAGTACACCTACGACACCACGATGGAGGCAATGATCGAGGACTGTGCCCCGCGCCTGGCGCAAAACACCGGCATGTCGCTTGACGAAGCCGTCTCGCTCATGGGCGCCGTCCTGCCGCAACTGGAGCGCTGGCGCACCGTGCAGGAAAACGAGGAATGCTACGGCGCCGAGGCTCGAGCTCGCTATGGCAATGAGGCTATCGATGCAGCAAACGAAACGTTACTGGATATGGATCCTCAGACATGGAACGACATGAAGGAACTTGAACGCGCCATTTTGGGCCAGCTCTCGATTGCCATGGGCATTGGCGACCCAGAGAGCAACGAAGCTCAAAAACTGGTTACAATGCACCGTCGATGGATTGCTCTCAACTGGGGATGCGAGCCCCAAGACGAGGCGTACCTGGGCCTCGCCCACGGCTATCTTGCCGACCAGCGCTTTGTTGACTACTACGACAAGCCCTGCGGCACCGGAGCCACGGCGTTTCTGGTCCAGGCCATCGAGTCGTCGTTGACGTGCGCATAGACCGCGGCGGCTTTGGGTATTTCAATCAAAACCGCAACCGATTGGAGACCTATGACTACTGATCACGAGCTCGTGCTCTACGTTATGACCGGCTGCCCGTATTGCATAAAGGTCAAGCGCTTTTTGGCCGATAGCAGCGTGACCATTCCCGAACGCAATATCTCGACCGATACCGAAGCCGAGCAGACACTCATCGCCGTCGGCGGAAAACGCCAGGTTCCCTGCTTGTTCATCGACGGCAAGCCGCTCTACGAGTCAAGCGACATCATCGCATGGGTACAGAAGAACCTGCTCTAGTGCAACATAGTCATTGGGGACGTTCTTAAATGACTAGTCGTTAAAGAACGTCCCCAACGGCTTACTAGCCGTGGAAGCGGTCTATGGGCGCAAGCGGCTGTTCGCGAAAGACGCGCTCGACGGCGGCGCGGTATTCGTCAACCTTTTTAGTCTTACGTACGAGCTTGTGAACGGTAGCGGGGTCGGCGAAAGCGCACTTGGCGTAGAACCACCACTCCTTCATACGAAAGACCGCGTTGCCGCCGATCTCTTCTGCATAGGCCGCAAACAGCGTGTCGTGGAAGCGCTGCAGTTCGGCTGCCGTGGCAGCGGGACCGCCCTTGACCATGCGAGCGAGCGCGGGGTTCGCAAGCAAGCCACGCCCCAGCATCACATGGCGCGTCCCGGGATAGGCCTCCACCAGCGCATCCATATCCTCAAGATCGAAAATGTCGCCGTTGTATGCCACCGGAAACGGCGCTCGTTCCAGCGTCTCGCCATAAAACTCTTTGCGCGGCGAGCCCGTATAGCGGTCCTTTTGCACGCGCGGATGCACGATCAGCTCTGCCAGCGGCATGCGGCAATAGAGGTCGAGCACGCGTTCGTACTCGTCATCGCTTTCCAACCCCAGCCTGGTCTTGACCGACACCGGCAAGGGTGAGCGTTCGCACACGTCGCTCAAGAACACCTCGAGCTCATCCAGGTTGCGCAGAAAACCCGAGCCCTTGCCCTTGGCGACAACCGTTCCCGAAGGACAACCCAAGTTGAGATTGACCTCGCGATAGCCCATGTCGGCGAGCACCTGTGCCGCCCACACAAACTCGTCCGCGTTCTTGGACATCAGCTGAGGCACCACGTTGAGCCCCTGGTTATTGGCAGGATCGATCTCCTTAAACGCCTTGCCACCAAAGCGGTTTCCCACCCGCGGCGGCGGCAAAAACGGCGTGTAATAGCAATCGAGTGCGCCGAAGCACTCCGCATGCACGCGACGGAACACATGCCCGGTAATCCCCTCCATGGGGGCCAGCGAAAGGATCATCTACTCTTCTCTCATATCAACACAACAAAGGGGCCGTCCCTTTGTCACATGCATTATGCCTTGCGCTTCAGGCGATTCACAAGGAAGAGGTAGTTACTGAACGATGACCACCCTCCAGCCGCACCCCATACAACGAGGTTTAATACTTTTCCCGAGAAGTGAACGAGTGAAAACGGGCCCCCGAAGCATCGGCACTTTCGAGATGCAATTTCCTGCGGTTTTGCCAGCCAAATCCTGCGGGTTTGACGTCTAAAAATGTCGATGCTTCGGAGGTCCAAGTATGGCCGTTCACTTCTCGGAAAAGTATTAGACCTCGATTCGCACCAACCCCAAAGTCCCCGCAGGCAGCAGGCGCGACAGCGCCGCAGCTGCCGGCCGCGCCCCACAGTCCCCCAAGGCGGCAGGCGCAAAGCGCCGAGGCCGCCGCCGGGATCAGGGCCCGCAACGGCCACGTGCCCTCACATCAGCCCAGCGGCCCCAACCAACAACGGCCCCATCGCAGGCCGCTCGCAGCAGCGTCACCGCAGGCGGTGGCCGGGCTTGGTTTTCAGAACACTCCGCAGACCAGTGTGGCGCCTTGTCCGCGGCTCCGAAGGAGCAGGATAAGGGGG
>CALLST010000192.1:0-1216 GCA_938011875.1 uncultured Collinsella sp.
AACAGTCCGTATATCACCGCAACTCAAAAGCAGTCAATTTGGGACGGGGCTTTTTAGCTGTCCTGTGCCCCGAGTTGACTCGCTTGCCACGAAATGGGGCTATCTACTACGTTTTGGCGACTACCCTCGACCACACGGAACATCGCGAAATTAAAACCGCAGGTAGACGGCTTACTGGTTTTCAAAAAAGACCCGCATGGTCGACCCATGCGGGTTAAACGTAGTAGATAGCCCGTTTTTGTGGCGCGGTTTTGGTGGGATGCGGCAAAGGGGCTGTCCCTTTGCCGCATTGCCTAGTCTAGGCGGACCGGATCGTGGGGGTAGGCGTTGAGAATCTCGACGCCGGTCTCGGTCACCAGGGCCAAGTCCTCGATGCGGACGCCGGTGTTGCCGGGGAGGTAGATGCCCGGTTCGATGGAGAAGGTCATGCCCGGCTCGACAACCTGCTCGTTGACGAGCGAGACATCGCCAGGCTCGTGATCCTGCAGGCCGATCGAGTGACCCAGGCGATGCGTAAAGTACTGCCCATAGCCCGCGTCTTCAATCACATCGCGCGCGGCGCGGTCCAGGTCGCACATGCGCACGCCCGGCGCGATGAGCGCCTCGGCGGCCTCGTTAGCACGGCGCACGATATCGTAGATGCGTGCCGTCTCCTCGTCCGGCTCGCCCCAAAAGAATGTGCGCGTCATGTCCGAGCAGTAGTTGCAGCGGCGTCCGCCAATGTCGAACAGCACCACGTCGCCGCGCTTGAGCACGGTGTCGTCTGGTTCGTGGTGCGGGTCGCCGGCGTTAGCGCCAAAGCTCACGATAGGCGAAAAACTAAAGCCCTCGCAGCCGTGCTTGCGATACAAGCCGAGCATCTGGTCGGCAATCTCGCACTCCGTTACGCCCTCGTGGACGAGCTTGATGGCGTCGGCCATCACAGCGTCGTTTGCGGCCGAGGACACGCGCATGAGCTCCTGCTCGGCGGCATCCTTGTGGGCGCGCGCGGCGGTGACGGCAAAGTCGCCCAGGCCGCCCGCGCCCACCGTTCCGGCCATGGCCGTCAGGTTCAGCAGACTGATGGCCGTGATGGTGGTGCCCCGGGCGATGGCGGGGATGCCCTCCCGCAGATAGACCCGGAAGATGATCTCCAGGGGGCTGGAGCCCATGGAGAGGGAGGCCTCGATCAGGCCCTTGTCCACCTGGGCCAGGGCGCTCTCCACCTGGCGGGCGA
>CALLST010000193.1:0-2199 GCA_938011875.1 uncultured Collinsella sp.
CGGCCACCAAGGTCGAGGAGGCGGGCGTCGAGTCCAAGACCGAAGCAGCTGTCGAGACGAAGCCCACCGCCAAGACCACCACGCGCAAGCGCGCTACGACGACGGCCAAAAAGACCACGACCAAGGCTGCTGCTCCCAAGGCAGAGGCTAAGGCCGAGGACAAGCCCGCAGTAAAGGCCGAGCCTGCTCCGAAGGCCGCAGAGGTCAAGACCGCTCCGAAGGCTACGGCAAAGACCAAGCCCGCCAAGGAGACCCCGGTCTCCCCCGCCGCTCCGGCAGAGAAAAAGGCTCCGTCCAAGAAGACGTCCGTCCGCAAGGCCACGGCCACCCGCAAGCGCCGCTAGCCCACAGACGATCCAAAACCTAATCAAACCCTATGTAAGGGGCGCTCCAACCGGGCGCCCCTTCTCTGTAGGTAGTTGGTAAAACGATTTTCTAGGACAACCGTTCGCCGATGGTAAACGGATGTTGTTTATACAGCCTGTGTACAACAGATATACTTACATCCTGTGCGTAAAGCCCATGGCCAGCAGGCCGTGATTCTATTGAACTGGACCGTACTATGAGATTGATACACAACAGCCGTCTGCCGCAGTTTCGCACTCCGTTTGGCGCTGTGACCACAGGAACAACCCTTTCGCTCTCCGTGATTCTGGAGGACGCCGATCCCGCGCAGGCAACGCTTACGCTGCGCACCTGGGTCGATGAGATTGGTGAGTCTCGGTATCCTATGACGCACGAGGGCGACGGCATATTTACCGTAGAGCTTGAGTGCACCGAGCCCTGTCTTATCTGGTACAGCTTTATCTGCAATATCGAGGGCCAGCCCGAGGTCCGCTTGGGCGCACCGCAGGGTCGCACCGGCGGAGAGGGCGTAACTTACGACTACGCCGAGGTTCCGTCCTTCCAGATTACCGTCTATAAGCACCGCGAAGTGCGTCCCGAGTGGTACGAGCGTGGCATGGTCTACCAGATCTTCCCCGATCGCTACGCCCGAGATGAAAACTGGCGCGAGCGCACGCTGGCCGAAGTCGAAAAACCGCGCAACGGAATCCAGCGCCGCATGATCGAGGACTGGAACGAGCCGCCCGTATACGAGCGCGCCGAGGACGGCTCCATCAAGACCTGGGACTTTTACGGCGGATCGCTCAAGGGTATCCAGGAAGACCTGCCTCGCATCGCCGAGCTGGGCTTTACAGCCATCTACCTCAACCCCATTTTTGAAGCCGCGAGCAACCACCGCTACGCCACCGCCGATTACACCAAGATCGATCCGATTCTGGGCACCGAGCAGGACTTTACTGAGCTGTGCGAGGCGGCCGAGAAGCTGGGCATTTCCATCATTCTGGACGGTGTGTTCAACCACACGGGCGACGATTCGATCTACTTCAACCGCTACGGCAACTACCCCGGCGTGGGCGCGTGGCAGAGCGAGGATTCGCCGTGGCGCGATGCGTTTTATTTCCACGAGGACGGCTCGTACGACTGCTGGTGGGGCGTGGGCAATATGCCCGCCATCAATGAGAGCTCCGAACTGGTACGCGAGCGGCTCCTGGGCAAGGACGGCGTCATTCGTAAATGGCTGCGTGCCGGTGCCCATGGTTGGCGCCTGGATGTGGCCGACGAGCTTTCCGATGACTTCCTGGCCGAGATCAAAAAGGCCGTGCTCGCCGAGAAGCCCGACGCGCTGCTGCTCGGCGAGGTCTGGGAAGATGCCTCCAACAAGATAAGCTATGGCCATCTGCGTCGCTATCTGCAAGGCTCCGAGCTCGACTCGGCCATGGATTACCCCTTCCGCGACATGGTCATCGGCTTTTTGATGGGCTACAAGAATGCCTATCAAGCTGCTGAGGACATCGAGACCCTGCGCGAGAACTACCCGCGCGAGGCACTGGCCTGCGCGCTCAATCTGCTTTCGAGCCACGACCGCCCGCGCATTATCTCGGTGCTCGGCGGCGGCCCCGACGAGTCGCAGCTGCCCGAGTGCGAGCGCAGCAAATGGCGCCTGGACGAGAACTCGATGGGCCTAGCCAAGAGCCGTTTTTGGCTCGCCACGCTCATGCAGATGACCTTCCCCGGCGTGCCTTCGATCTACTACGGCGACGAATACGGCCTGGAGGGTCTAACCGATCCGGGCAACCGCCGCACCCTGCCGACCAAGGACCAACTGCACGACTTCGACACGCTGGCTATTGTCAA
>CALLST010000194.1:0-2526 GCA_938011875.1 uncultured Collinsella sp.
CACCGCACAAACGCGCCGCCACGGTGACGGGTGTTGTCTCGGGGGGGGCTGGGGGTGGGGCGGGGCTATGTTTTGGCTCCCCGCCAGCGGCCCGGGGCCTTTTGGCCCCGGGCGCTGTCAGCGCGCCTAGCGCTTACGGATACCCCAGACTAGGGCTCCGACGCCGGCCATGGCTATGACGAATGCCATGAGCAGTGCGGCGGCCTGCTGGTCACCCGTGGTGGGCAGGAAACCCTTGACCGTCTTGACGATGTTCGTCACCGTCTTGGGCGTGCCGGGATCGGGCGTAGGCGCAGGAGTCTCGGGCTTCTTGTACGTGTTGTTGAACACGATACCCTCGACGCTCTTGTCGCCCTTGGTAAAGGCGACGTTCACCTTGAGGTTGCCCTCGCCGTCGTCGACCACGTTAACGGTCGCGGTAAAGACGGACTTGTCGTAGGTCATACCGGCCTCGTCGCCCTTGACCTCGCTGATGGTGTAGACGTACGTACCGGGCTCGTCGTACTCGAACTTGTCGAAGTTGATCTTGCCGTCGGCATCGTTGGTGACGGTGGACTCGACGTCCTCGCCAACGAGCTTAAAGCTAAACTCGTCCTTCTTGAGTTCGCGTCCCTCGAGTACCTTGATGGCGCCGATGGAAACCTGCGTGGGCATGGCGTGATACTTGTTGGTAAAGCCAGCCGACTCGGTAGTTCCCTCGAGCTTGTGCGTCGCGGCCAGCGTGCCATCGCCGTTGTCGGAGACGGTGGTCACGACGGTGTAGGTCGCGCCGTCATAGGTGACGCCCTTGTGCAGGCCGAGCGCGTTGGGGCAAGCCTCGCGCAGCATGTACGTGTGCGTGCCGGGCGCCTCGTAGCGGATCGGGCTCAGCGTAACGTTACCGTTGGCGTCGTTGGTGCCACTAGCGACAGTCACGCCGTCCTCGAGCAGCTCAAACGTGAACTCGCCAGCTGCAAGGTCGCGGCCGGTCAGACGCTTAACCGTCTTGACCTGATCGGTCACGACAGAATCTGTGGGCGTCACGCTGTAGGTGTTGGTGAACGTGAAGGCCGCACCGTCGTCGCCGTTGCGCACGACACTCAGATGTCCGGCACCGTCGTCAGTCACGGTGTAGGAAACCTTGCGCGTGGCGTTGGTGTCGTTGGTCACGCCAGGGGCGCTACCGGACTCGGCCACCGTGTAGGTAAAGGTGTGCGAGCGCGGAGCGGTGGGGACTGCGGGCTCGGACTCGTCGGTGTCGGCAGCGTCGCCGTCAGCGGCGTCGGCGTCAACCTCGGCCTCGTCGGCGTTGGCCTCCTCGGCGTTGGCTTCGGCGTCGCTCGATGCGTCGTCAGAAGCATCGGTCGTCACGCCCAGGGCGCGGTTGAGGTCCTCGAGCGTAAAGTGGATCTTGCCAAAGTCCACGTTACCGGCTGCGTCGTTGGTTACGGTCGTGCGCTCGGGCATCGGGGCACCTGCCTCGTCGGCGGTCACGGTAAAGGTGAACTTACCCGTGATGTCGGCCGGGGTCAGGCCCTCGGCAGCCTGGAGCTTCTTGGTACCAGCGAGCGCAGCGTCAACGGCATCGGCGCCGTAGACGTTCTCGAACACGGGCTCGACGCCACCGTAGTCAGGCTTTGCCGTCAGGGTACCGTCGCCGTTGTCGACGACGATGACCTTAAAGCTAAAGCTCGACTTCACGGCGGTAATGCCCTGGTCGGCCAGCAAGTTCGTGTACTCAAAGGCCGTGTAGTTGATAGTCCACGCAAGCTTGCCGTCCGTGTCGGTGCGGATGGCGCGCCCGGTGCTTACCAGGTCAGCGAGCATCTTGGTGTCGTAATGCAGCGTGCCAAAGCTCACCTGGCCGTTATAGTTGAACGCCGGCGTGCCACTGATGGCTTCCGTCTCGCCCGCATAGGCGATGCCAAAGTAGAACTCACCGTTAACCATCGGACGTCCGGTCAGGGTCTTGGTGGCGACAATCTGTGCAGAAACGCCCGGGTTATCAGTCGATGCGCTATAGCTGTTTTCGAACGGGACCAGAGCGCTCTCAACCTTGTTCTCGCCGCTCTTGTGGATTGTCTCGTGCGTGCCCTCGGGTCCGCCAGATACGGTCGTGGTAGCGGTAAGCGTACCGGCGCCGTCATCGGCGATAACGATCGTCACCGTGCGCCCGGCGTTGTCGTAGGTGTAACCGGGCTTGCCGTCGTTCTTCTCGGCCACGGTATATTTGAAGGTCTTGCCGGCGTCAGCCTGCGTAAACTTGACCTCATGGCCCGCCAGAATGTCAATCAGACCGACCGTTGCCTCTGCCGTCGCAGGGGATTTGAAAGTGTTGGCCCCGGGCAGCAGACCAAGTGCGTTGGCCGAAGCCTCGTCGGCGGGCGTCACGGTAAAGCTAAACTGGCCCTCAGTCATGGGACGTCCGGAGAGGGTCTTGCTGAGCTTAAGGCCGCCGGCCGCGGCGTAATCGAGCTCAGTGCGGTACGTGTTGGTGAAGCGGCCGCTTTCCTTCTTGGTGACGTTGGCGGTCAGCTTGCCCTCGCC
>CALLST010000195.1:0-5133 GCA_938011875.1 uncultured Collinsella sp.
GAGCAAGACCGCCGTCGACGCCCTTACCTCCAATCTCGTAGAGGTCGAAGCTGTGGTTCGCGACATTTCCGAGGTTACGGGCAGCGTGGCCGAGGCCAGCAATGCCGTATCGAGCGTGACTGATTCTGCTGCTGGTGCCGTGCAGAAACTCTTTAACAAGGTGAAGGCTCCCGCGGCCGACGCCGAGCGCACGCTTTCCGCTGCCGCCGAAGCCGAGCAGCCGACCGAGCGTGTCCTGATTGACGAAGCCGGGGACGATGCCGCTGCTGGTGACGATGATGCACAGAAGCCTGCTGCTAAAGCAGCCCAGTATTACACCTACACGCCCGCCGAGACCTCCGAGGAGTCCTGCGATGAGTAGCGAAGCAACTTGCCCCATCACGCTGACTGTTGCCGGGGATCCGCGTCTGGCACGCCTCGTACGTATGACGGCCGCCAACGTTGGTGCGCTGTGCTCCATGTCCGTCGATCGCATCGAGGATATCCGCATGGCTGCCGAGGAAGCCTTCATCTTTGGGTGCACCGCGGTCGACTGCGACGACATCACGATCAATTTCGATGTGGACGAATCTCACGTCGGCATGACCTTTACCTTTGGGGAACAGGCCACCGTCGACGAGGATGACCAGGCTGCTGTGTATGCCGAGCTCATTCTTGCAAGCGTGTGCGATTCCTACGAAAAGACTGCGGCGCCTCTAACGCTTTCCCTCGACCTCAAGGCGGATATCTAATATGACCGAACGTTCCCGGAGCGGTAAGACCGCTTGGGACAAGGAGAAAACCCGCGAGCTGTTTCGTCGCTATAAAGAGACCGGTGACCCGGACGCACGCGAGCAGCTCGTCATGTCCCACATGAACCTGGTAAGGTTTCTTGCCAACAAGTTTAAGAACCGCGGCGAGCCGCTCGATGACCTGATGCAGGTTGGTTATTTGGGCCTGCTCAAGGCTATCGACCGCTTCGACCCTGAGCGCGGACTCGAGTTCACCACGTTTGCCACGCCTACCATCTTGGGCGAGATTAAGCGTCACTTCCGCGACAAGGGCTGGAGCGTGCGCGTGCCCCGTCGTTTGCAGGAGCTCTCGGCCAAGGTCAACCAAGCTACTGACAAACTTACCAACGAGCTGCAGCGTTCGCCCAAGGTTGAGGAGATCGCTGAGTATCTAGATGTGACTGTCGATGAGGTCCTCGAGGCTATGGAATCGTCTTCGGCCTATACCTCGGTGCCCATTGAGGCTCCTGGTGCGTCCGATTCCGACGATGCCCCCTCGATTCTCGACCGTTACGCCGACGACGACAACGAGCTCGACTTTACCGATGACCGCCTAGTGATCGAGGAAGCCATCCGTGATTTCTCGCCGCGCGAGCGCGAGGTGATTGAGCTGCGCTTTGTGAAGGGCATGACCCAGATCGAGATCGCCAAGAAGCTGGGTATTTCTCAGGTACAGGTTTCGCGTCTGCTGCGCCGCACGCTTAAGAAGATTCAGGACAAGATCGACCCCGACGGAGTGATGATTCGTTCATGAGTGAGCACCCCCAACAAACCGATCGCGTGCTGCGCGACACTCGCATTCTGACGCTGCGCATTTGGGCTGTTGTCGGCTGCATTGTCATCGCCGCTGTCATCTTTAACCTTATGGGCATCCTGGCGCCGGTTATTGAGTTTCTTGCCGTCGGCTCCATCATTGCCTTTGTGATGTCCCCGATCACCAACTGGCTCGAGCACCATGGCGTGAATCGCGGCATCGGTTCGCTTATCGCGCTTATTGTTGTTGTTGCCGTGCTCGTCGGTGTCGTTTGCATCTTGTCGCCGATTCTCTTTGGTCAGATCATGGAAGTCCTGAGCCGCCTGCCCGAGCAGCTTCGTGTTGCGGGTGGCGATCTCAATGAGATGATTTCGCATGCCAAGACGCTCAACAACACGCCGCTCAAGGAGTATCTGGACGACAATCTTTCTTCGTTGGTTACCGTAGCGTCCAAGTACGTCTCGCAAATCGCTGCTGAGCTCGGCCGCGGTGTGTTTCCGCTCATTACCAACACGGCCTCGCAGCTGTTCGTCATCTTCCTGGGTCTGGTGCTTGCCTACTGGATGGCCTGCGACTACCCTCGCATGCATCACGAGATTTGCACCATCATCGGTCAGGAGAAGGAGACCTCGTACCGCTTTATGGTCGCCATCCTTTCTCGCTCTGTCGGCGGCTACATGCGCGGTATGGTCGTGACGTCCATCTGCGGTGGTTTCCTCGCCTTTATCGGTTTTATGATCATCGGCCATCCGTATGCGGCGCTCATGGCTATCTTTACCGGCATCATGCATTTGGTTCCGGTCGTCGGTCCCTGGGTGAGCGCAGCAATCGCCACGGTGCTCGGTTTCATGTTCAGCCCCATGTTGGCGTTATGGACGCTCATCGTGACGATGGTCGCGCAAAACGTCACCGATAACGTCATTTCGCCCAAGGTCATGCAGAGCTCGGTGCAGGTGCATCCCATCATGAGCCTCACGGCGCTCGTTATTGGCTCGGCACTCATGGGCCCCATCGGCATGATTATTGCCATCCCGCTTTGTGCGGCCCTCAAGGGTATCTTCGTGTACTACTTCGAGAATGAGACCGGCCGACAGCTTGTGGCCTATGACGGCGCCGTGTTTAAGGGCACGCCGTACCGCGATGCCGATGGCAACCCGGTCGCCGCCTACGACGCGCTTGGAGACGATACGTTCATTTACGAGTCCGAGCTCATCGGCAACGAGACCGCGCCCGAGGCCCAGGCGATGCCCAAGCCCGAGCTCGATAATCCCTGGATCAAGCTCTCTGGTCTGCAGCCCGATGCGACGGGCTTCTTCAAGAACCCCTTCGCTAAGGATGACGATTCCAACACGGATGACGACACTAAAACCGGCATCGACGGCTCCATGGACGATGATGACAACTAGCGGGGTAATTCGGATTAATATTCATACGCGCTAACATGCAATTTCGCTGAAGGGCCGGCATTGTGCCGGCCCTCTTTTTTGCACTTGCGCGGTGGGATGGTAATATCGTTACGTTTGAACTGTTTCGATGTGAAACCGAGGAGATTCCCTCTATGAGTGCTGACTACCCGTCAATGACTACGGCCGAGATTCGCTCCAAGTTCCTCAACTTCTTTGAGGAGCGCGGTCTTAAGCTCTATCCTTCTTCGTCCCTCGTCCCCGACGATCCTTCGCTGCTGCTTGCCAACGCCGGCATGAACCAGTTTAAGGAGTACTACCAGGGCAAGAAGACCATGAAGGAGATCGGCGCTATCTCCTGCCAGAAGTGCGTCCGCACCAACGACATCGATTGCATCGGCGAGGACGGCCGTCACCTGTCCTTCTTCGAGATGCTCGGCGACTTCTCCTTTGGCGGCGTCTCCAAGCAGCAGGCTTGCGCCTGGGCCTTTGAGCTCATCACCAAGGAGTTCAAGCTGCCGCTCGACCGCCTGTACTTTACCGTCTTTACCGAGGACGACGAGACCCACGACGTGTGGCGTTCTCTGGGCGTTGCCGAGGACCACATCTCCCGCCTGGGCGAGGACGACAACTTCTGGGCCGCTGGCCCCACTGGCCCCTGCGGTCCCTGCTCCGAGATCTACTTTGACATGGGCGAGGAGGTCGGCTGCGGTAGTCCCGACTGCAAGCCCGGCTGCGACTGCGACCGCTTCCTGGAGTTCTGGAACCTCGTCTTTACCCAGTATGATCGCCAGGAGGACGGCTCCATGCCGGAGCTGCCGCACCGCAACCTCGATACGGGCATGGGCCTGGAGCGCATGGCCGCCATCATGCAGCACAAGACCGCCAACTACGACGGCGACTTGATGCAGCATCTCATCAAGCTGGGCGAGAAGATTAGCGGCAAGACCTATGACGCCGACGATTACTCCGGCGCCAGCCGCTCCCTGCGTATCATCGCCGACCACTCCCGTGCCGTCGACTTTATGATCTCGGACGGCATCCTGCCCGGTAACGAGGGCCGCGAGTACGTCCTTCGCCGCCTGCTCCGCCGTGCCGTGTTCCACGGTCGCCTGCTGGGCATCGAGGGCGCCTTCCTGACCAAGTTCATCGACGAGGTCAACGCTCAGATGGGCGAGGCCTATCCCGAGCTGCTCAAGAACGTCGCGCTCGTTAAGGGTATCGTCGCCTCCGAGGAGGAGCGCTTCTCCACGACGCTCGACAACGGTCGCGTCTACCTGGACGAGGCCCTGGCAGCGCTTGCCGAGGGCGCTGTGCTTCCGGGCGACGTTGCCTTTAAGCTGCACGACACCTTTGGTTTCCCCATCGACCTGACCGTCGAGATTGCCGGCACCGCTGGCCATGACGTCGACATGGACGGCTTCACCGCCTGCATGGAGGACCAGAAGGCCCGCGCCCGCGCCAATGCCAAGGGCGACGCCTGGGGCAGCTTCAACGACGTGTGGGTCGAGCTTTCGGACAAGGTCGCTGCGACCGAGTTCGACGGCTATGACAACGATGTGATCGAAGGCGCCAAGGTTGTCGCCATCGTGCACAACGGCGAGTCCGTCGAGTCCGCTGCCGCGGGCGATGATGTTGAGATCGTGCTCGACCGCACCCCGTTCTATGCCGAGATGGGCGGCCAGCAGGGTGACGCCGGCGAGCTTTCCGCCGAGGGCGTTTCGCTGACCGTTTCCGATACCAAGAACCACAACGGCCTGTATGCTCACGTCGCCCACATTGCCGAGGGCACGCTGGCCGTCGGTGCTACCGTGACCGCCGCGCTCGACGCCGAGCGCCGTGGCTTCCTGCGCCGCAACCACACCGCCACGCACCTGCTCGACGCCGCCCTTAAGCAGGTCCTGGGCGAGCACGTCTCCCAGGCCGGCTCGCTGGTGACGCCCGAGCACCTGCGCTTTGACTTTACGCACTTCGAGGCCCTGTCCTCCGAGCAGCTCAAGGCTGTCGAGGACCTGGTCAACCAGCAGATCTTCGCTTCCAAGCCGGTCGTGACCCGTGTCATGGGCATCGACGAGGCTAAGGCTGCCGGCGCTGTCGCCCTGTTTGGCGAGAAGTATGGCGACGTCGTCCGCGTTGTCTCCGTGGGCGCTGAGGACCAGCCGTTCTCCCGCGAACTCTGCGGTGGCACACACGCTGCCAACACCGC
>CALLST010000196.1:0-3751 GCA_938011875.1 uncultured Collinsella sp.
CCAGCCTTTGACGACTACGTTCCCGCATCTAATGGGAGATGCGGGACCGCTTTGCATTGCAGTAAAGCTATCGGCTACGAACGGCGCGGCTCGGGAACCACGAGCCTATCGGGGCTCGCGCCCTCGGCATCCATCAGGCTCACGTAGCGAATCGACGGATCCCCATACATCGCGTAGTAATAATTGCCCGTGCGCGCGCTAAAGCATCCGGTGTAGATAGTCTTCTCGAACTTGCCATCGCCCATCCTGGACGCTCCCTCGATCATCACCACGCCCTCGAGCGAGCGGAACATGCGAACGACGTTTTCGGTCTCGCTCTCCTTTTGCGGGTAATTGGCATTGAGGTACGCCGCCTTTACAAAACGGCTCGGCGAATAGCAGTCACCCGGAATACCGCGCATGCCGGCACCCGCGCCATAGGGCTTGAGCTCGGCGCCACGCCATGTCGCCGTCTGCGGAAAATCGCTTGTGGCCGTGATATAGGTGCGCAGGTTTTCCATGTGCCACGGGAAGGCGGGCTGATTGGCAAGGGTGTCGACCGGATCGTCGTATACATGCAGGCCGTCAGCCATCATCTCGACCACGATGCTGCGCTGGCTGTCGCCGATAATCCAATGGAGCAGTGACACGCCCAGCCCCTCTCCGGCAGATTTGGCGACAATCACCGTGTCGCGCAGCGCGGCCTCGACCTCATCGACCGTCGAGAACGTCGCTGCCACCCACAGGGGAAACTCATAGGCCGCGATGTTGGTCTTTCCATCAACCGGGCCCTCGGCATACTCGGCATAGCCGGGAAAGTTGAGCCCCGCCACAGCCAGACCCGCATCGTTACCGCAATCGAAAAACATGGGATAGTTCTTGTAATCGATGCACATACCGATCACCGCGTGTGCCGCTGTCGCGTCGTCGATAAACGAATACGGAATGTGAAACCCGCGCGGCATCACGCGAACCTGTTGGCCGTAGTCAAAGCTCCAGTCGAGATTGCGGCCCAGATACATGTGGCCAGAATTATCGGTAAATCGAATACTCGTACACATAGCGCCTCCTAGCTTTACGTTCTTGCTAATTTCATTGTCTCCAAACAAAAAGGCGCTAAACACAAAAGCCCGGACATGACAACAATGTCATGCCCGGGCCAAAAGAGACGAAGTGCGGTGCTTTGGTCCCCTTAGACCAACTTTCCAAGACAGTGATCGATCATATGCTGGATCATCTGTGCCTCAAAGCCCGCGTAGTCGCGGCGGCACTCCTTCATCTTGCCGTCGACGATCTGGTCAAAGGCCACCTTGCACTTGATATAGCGCGTGGACTTGGTGACCTCCTCGTGCGTCAGGCAGCTCTCCTCCATCTTGCTGGCGCCCAGGCCAAACACCAGACGGGGGTTGTAGAGCACGTGGGGCTCGCCGGCGTCGTCCAGGTAGACGCAGACCTTCTTGGTAACGCCGATCTGGTTGGCGGCAAGGCAGCCGGCATCGTCGAGCGACTTGATGGTATCGATCAGGTCCTGTGCCACCGACTCGTCCTCGACGGTCGCAACCTCGCAACGCTGGGACAGGATAGCCTCGTCGTGGCAAAGCTCTTTAATCATACGTTCCTCCATAGGGGTCGTTGTAACCGCTTAAGTATACGGTACCCGCACATTTTCATGCGAAAAATACCGTCCGTCTGCCACAAAGCGCCGAACATCAACATGCGAGGAACGACAGCGTCGTAAAGGGGCTATAGTGAGTGAGTTCGTGTCAATCGGCCTAAACTCGGGGCCGAACAAGGAAAGGGTATGCATGGACGAACTTTTTCACGTCAGTGAGCGCAAGTCCACAATCGGGACCGAACTTCGCGCTGGACTGACAACATTCTTGGCGATGGCCTACATCATCGCCGTCAACCCTGCGGTGCTCTCGGGCGCCGGCATCGATGCGGGAGCGCTCGCCTGCGCCACCTGCCTGGGCGCCGGCATCATGACCATCTGCATGGGCATCTTCGCCAACCGCCCGCTCGCCTGCGCATCGGGCTTAGGCGTCAACGCGATGATCGCTGGAATCGCCACCACCGTCTGCGGCGGTGACTGGCACGTGGCCATGAGCGTCATTTTCCTTGAGGGCGTCGTCATCTTGCTGCTCGTGCTTTGTGGCCTGCGCGAGGCCATCATGGACGCCATCCCGGTTGTCCTGCGTCACGCCATCTCGGTGGGTCTGGGCCTGTTCATCGCCATGATTGGCCTGTGCGATGCCGGCATTATCACCGCTGGCGCCGGTACACTCGTCGGTCTGGGCGACATCACCTCCCCCACCTTCATCGTCGGCATCATCTCCATCCTGGTGACGGTCGCCCTCGCCTGCCGCAACGTCCCCGGCTCGCTGCTCATCGGCATCGTCGTCGCCGTCATCGCCGGTATCCCCCTAGGTGTGACCCAGGCTCCGACCGGTATCATCGCCCCGCTCGACTTCTCGAGCATCGGTGGCCCCATCGCCGACGCCGGCGGCGTGCCCGCCATCGTCAAGGTCCTTACCGACCCCGCGCTCCTCGTCATCTCGTTCTCGCTGCTCATGAGTGACTTCTTCGACACCATGGGCACCGCGATGGCCGTGGCCAAGCAGGGCGAGTTCCTCACCGACGACGGCAACGTCGAGAATATCAAGGAGATCCTGATCGTCGACTCCGCCGCCGCTGCTGTGGGCGGTTTCATGGGTGTCTCCTCCATCACCACCTTCGTCGAGTCCACTTCCGGCGCCGCCGACGGTGGCCGCACGGGCCTCACCTCCGTCACCACCGGCGTGCTGTTCATTCTCGCCGCGTTCTTCTCCCCCATCGTCACCATCGTTTCCAGCGCCGCCACCTGCGGTGCTCTGGTCTACGTCGGCTACCTCATGATGAGCGAGGCCTCCGAGATCGACTGGTCCGACGTGTCGCAGGGTTTCCCGGCGTTCATGATTGTCGCCGGCGTGCCCTTCACCTACTCCATCTCTGCCGGCATCGGCCTGGGCTTTATCGCCTACGTGATCGTCGCGCTCTTTAAGGGCGAGGCCTCCAAGATCAAGCCGCTCATGTGGATCGCAGCCCTTGCCTTCCTTGTCTACTTCTTCGTGGCGTAACGGCATAGTCTGCTAAAGCAAAACAACAAGGCGCGGAATCGCATCGAGCGGCTCCGCGCTTTTCTTTTAGCGTCTGCCCCCGTGTCAGCGTGCGACAATTAAGGCTGTCAATATCACAACACCGAGAGAAGCCTGCCTTGGAAGCGCATCATAAGCAGATAACCGTTTATTCAGAGTGTGCGGAAGGCGCGCCCGTCATCTACCTCCCCGTGGTTATGGGCGACGGTAGTGAAGTCTACGAGCGCTGCCGAGAGCTCGATTGCCCGCCGTTCACCCTTGTCGCCATTGAAGGGCTCGATTGGAATCGCGAGCTGAGCCCCTGGGAATGTGAGGGAACTATACGAGATGCCGAGCCCTTTGGTGGACAGGCTGCTGGTTTTCTTGACGAGTTGTTGAAGCAGATAATCCCCCAGGCCGAATCATCGCTCCCGCAACCGCCCGCCTGGCGCGGCGTTGCCGGCTACTCGTTGGCGGGTCTTTTTGCACTGTGGGCACTTTGGCAAACAGATGTCTTTGAGCGCGCAGCGAGTGCATCGGGGTCGTTATGGTTCCCCGGCTTTATCGACTACGCGCGCGAGCGCACGATGACGGCTACGCCCGACGCCGCCTATCTGTCGCTCGGTAAAAAGGAAACCAAGACGCCCCACCGCATGATG
>CALLST010000197.1:0-6179 GCA_938011875.1 uncultured Collinsella sp.
GGTAGCTGCGCAGCCAATCGGGCATGCTAGAATCGTCGATGGACCACGAATCTTCCTCGTGTTCGCTTTCCTCCCAGTTACTTTCGTCACCATCGAAGAACTTGTGCCTGTTGCACTTGTACTTGACTACGGTGTCGCCTTCGCGACGGTACTCGTTCCAGTAGTAGTTTTGCTTTCCATACCCGTCCCATTCTTGCGTTTTGTAGATGACCATGGTGGTACCTTTCGTTTATGCGCACATTTGCGTGATGAGCATGACCTGGCCGATGGCGTGCAAGACGCGGACTACTACCGCACATGCTAGCGGCGCCATGAACAGGCGGGGCATCCGCTTCTCCTCGCGGCTGTTCTCGTCACCGAAAAGGCCTGTGAGGGTCTTCTTTTCGATTGCTGCCTGGCTGTGCCCCATTCGTCGCTCCGTTTCTCTTGCGATTATTGAGTGCTTCCAGGGGGTTATGCCGCTCGGCAGTAGAGTCTCGTCTGGGGCCTTACGATGGTCTGGCCTTCGGCGAGGGCGACCCCGAGGGCAGCCGCGTACGAGACCGCGTCCGGCGAGGCGTACCGGTTTTCGGGCAGCTTGCGGAGAAACCAGTCGACGTTCACGACCTTCGGCTCTGTGACGACCGTCTCCACGGCGGGCGGAACGGCTGCCTGGGCAACCACCTTGGCTGTTCCGTCGGCGATGGCCTTTGCGCCCTTTGCCGCCGATGCGGGCGACATCGCAGACAGGTCGAGCTTGCTGCTCACGAGCAGGGCGATGCCGATTCCGACGGCTGCGGCAGCTATGCCCGTCACCATTCTGGTGGCGATCTTTTTCTTCGGGTGGCTCTTTTCGGCAGCAGAGGCGTCGACCTCTCTGACATCATCGATTGCCCGGTCGTCATTCCTGGTCTTGTTGTGCTTGCCTTCCTTCATCTTCCTTCTCCTTCCAATTGCTTATCGCATAATGTGTCATTGCCTTATTTATGAAATCAAACGCACCTTGTCCGATTCCTATTTCCAAAAAGAGCTCTAGATACTGGTCTTCAAGCAGCTTGTTCCATAGGAGCCAGGCAAACATCTCGGCGTGCTCCTTCGCCTCATCTGGCGTTTGCCTACCCGTCAGCTGCAATAAATTGCCGAGCACCTGCTGTATCAGCGGTGAATCGGGGGCTAAGACTTCCTCGGCGCTTGCGGAATCGATGCTCGCGAAATTGCGTTCCAGCTTTTCTTCGACAGCCGCGTTGTTTTCGATAAGCCTCAGGCTTGACAGGTCGGGTGCATCAAGAAGCGCGTTACAGAAATCCTCGGAGCCTATTCCCAGCTTTTCTTGAAATGTCGATTCGAATTCCGAATCGTCTATCGGACAGCCTAAGTCGATGAGAAGGGCCTTCGTCGAGTCGACCAACGCTTCCGCCAGGCGCTTCCGCAGAAGTGCTTGGACCGCCTCCTTCGGGTTTCGCCCATGGGATGCCCTGTTGAGCTCCTTGCAGAACTTGAGCTGCCTGTCCAACTCTTGGCGCTTCGCAGTTAGTTCCTCCAGCTGTCTTTCGGTTATTTCCTCGAACGGCTGCTCGGCGCTTTCCATCTCATCAAAGGCCCTCTTGATGGAGGTCAGGCTATAGCCCATTTTCTGGTATTGACCTACGAGGGCAACTTTCAGTACATCCTCCTCATCGAAGAAACGCCTGCCTTGTCTGCTGTCCTCGGGGCAAAAGATGAAGTAACGTGAATCGTGTTTGTCGCATATCTGTTGGATGTTGTCCCTTTGTTAGCGCCGGGCGATTTTAGCCGCTAATAGTCAAACTATTTTGACCAATCCCGGTCACCGAATAATGGCCACCGCGCCTCCCCGCCGCCACTACGCTGGTGGTGCCAACACGCCGGCGTTAGGAGGACCATTGAGGTGAACGAGAGACACGATGACCTACAGGAGATTATAGACGCGGCGCTCCGGGAGATGGCCGCGGAGGAGGGCGACGGGTTCGACCCGCAGGCATGCAACCTCGCGGAGTTCTGCAGGAGGACGGGGCTCACCCGCTCCCGCGCGAGGACGGTCAGGGCCCACGGGTTCAGGGCCCTGCCCCACGGGAACAGCGGGAGGAGGGCCGCGACGGGCGTGCTCGCCGGCCACACCGGCCTGGTGGACGACCTCCTGCGGAAGGGCGTCACCAACTCGCAGGTGATATTCGAGCGGCTGCTCGGCCAGGGCTACGCCGGCGGCCTCACGACGGTGAAGACCTACATCGCCGCGCACCGGGACCTCGTGCCCGCGAAGAGGCTGCAGGCGGCCCCGCAGGGCTGCCGCGGCCAGCGCTTCAGGACGGCGCCCGGAGAGGCCTACCAGATGGACTGGGGCTTCGTCGCGGTCGAGCGCCCCGGCGGGGAGCGGGCGCGGATCGCCTGCTTCGCCATGGTCTGCCACCATTGCGGGGGCGCCCACGTCGAGTTCTTCCCGAACGCGCGCCAGGAGAACCTCCTCATCGGGATGCTGCACGCGTTCTCGGCGCTGGGCGTGCCCGCGACCGTGCTCACCGACAACATGAAGAGCGTGGTCGTCCGCCGCGATGCCGACGGCCGGCCCGTCTGGCAGGCCGACTACGCCGAGTTCATGGGCGTCGTCGGCTTCCGCACCAGGCTGTGCAGGCCGCGCCACCCCTATACGAAGGGCAAGGTGGAGAGGCTCGTCCGCTTCGTGAGGGGGAACTTCCTCGCGGGAAGGTCCTTCACCGACCTTGACGCCCTCAACCGGGAGGCCGCCCTCTGGTGCGCCGAGCAGGGAGGCCGCTGGCGGCGCCCGGCGGCATGCGTCCCGATGCGCGAGCACGAGGCGGCGTGCTCGGCGAACACCAGGCCGCCCGAGGTCACGGCCGAGGTCGAGCGGTACCTGTGCCCGCGCCGGAAGATCTCCTTCGACGGCTTCGTGAGCTTCGAGGGGCACCGCTACGGCGTGCCCTGCTGGTACGGCCGCCGCGAGTGCAGGGTGAGCCGGGAGGGGCGCGTGGTGCACATATACAGCGACGACCTCTCCCGCGAGCTCGTCGCCCACGCCGTCGGCGCCGGCGCCGACGGCTGGTGCGAGGGCCAGTGGGAGACATCGCCGGCGCAGCCCGAGGAGCTGCCGACCCAGCCGGTGGGGACCGTGGTCGAGCAGATCGCCCCGCCCCGTGCGAAGCCCGGTTTCGAGAGGTTCGACTTCGGGAGGGCCGAATGATGGCGGGCGCGGGGGCGAGCCCCTACGAGCTCGCGAGCGACGCCGCGTCGAGGCTCGGGATCGCCGTCGGGGCGGAGGAGCTCGCGACCCTCGCCTCGGACCTCGACCTCGGCGACGGGGAGATGGCCGCCGTGGCAGCCACCTTCTCCTACCTTGCGGAGAAGAGGAGGCTCGCCTCCATCGAGACGCTGCTGAGGCTGAGCAGGCTGCCCAGGCGCGAGCCCAAGACCTTCGAGGGCTTCGACTTCTCCAGGATCCAGGGCCGGGACGCGGCCGCGCTGGGCAAGCTCCCGTCGCTGGCCGACCTCTACGCGCACCGCAACGTCGCCTTCGTCGGGCCCGGCGGCATAGGGAAGACGCACCTCGCGCAGGCCTACGGGCGCGAGTGCTGCATGCGGGGGCTCAAGACCTACTACATCAAGGCGACCGAGCTCAGGGACAGGTTCCAGAAGGCCGTCCAGCGGGGAAACACCTCGCGGGTCGTCTCCTCGCTCGTCAAGCCGTCGTGCCTCATCGTTGACGAGGTGGGGAGATGCGTCTACGACAGGCCGTGCACCGACCTGTTCTTCGATGTCGTCGACAGGCGCTACGAGAAGGAGGGGCCGAACGCGATGGTCCTCACGAGCAACATCGCCCCGAGCGGGTGGGATGAGTTCTTCACGGGCGACGACACGCTCCTCTGCGCCCTCGACAGGCTGTTCGACAAGGCGTCGGTGTTCGTGATGCGGGGCCCGAGCTACCGCGGCAGGGAGCTTGACACCTACTCGGTGGAGGCCGTCCCCCAGGCGGTGAAGGTGAGGGGGATCCAGCCCGAGGGGATGTAGGGAAGCGATAGGAAAGTCATAGATGCGGGCGTGTTGGCTAAAATGGGTCGGCCGGGATTGGTCAATCTCGGCCGACTATATTTGGCTAAATTATTCCGGCGCTAACACAAGAAATCGTCCGCACCCCCTAAACGGCAAAAAAACGCCCCTTTGTCGGGGCGTTTTCAACCTCTTGTTATTCGGTCAAGGAAAATCCGGGGTTTGGCTTTCGCTAGAGATAAAACTTTAAGCGCTCAGTGCAGTACACCTGCCGCGAAATAAACAATGGCACTCCCTGCGCGCTGCAACGCTTATCTACAAATAATAAAAGGGCAGATCCCGGCTTTACATTCAAATGTTCTGCCTCGTAAGCACTCGCAAAGCACACCTGCAACGTTCGCTCGTTATTGCCAAGTTCGATATGGCGTCTTCCCAGCACCTCAAGTAGAGACCCCGATAAATCTTCATGTTCCAAAAAGGCAAGAGAAGGAGTGTAGCTATTGGTTTCCAACATCGTTGGCACGCCATCGACTAAGCGCAAACGTCTAGTCTGAAGAATATTCTCGTCCTCCTGGACCTGAAGAAAACGCACATCGCGCAGCGTAGGATAAATCCAAGCTACTTCGAGCACTACGGTCGAAGGCTTTTTATTTTCTTGAATGCAGGAATGGGTGAAGCTTTCCTGGTCATCGGCTGCATAGGCATTGCGCGTCGTGGTAACAAAAGTACCTTTCCCTCGCGTGCGCTCAACGATATCGGCATCCTCTAGTTCCTTGATTGCCGATCGAACAGTAATACGACTAACGCCATATTCCTCCATAAGCTCCGTCTCAGTAGGAAGCTTATCCCCTTCGCTATATACGCCACTTTCTATTCGACTCACAAGATCGTGAACGATCTGCTTATACAATGGAACAGCGCTCTCCACTTTAACCATTATTCAACCTATTGCTTTCTACACTCAACGGCTTCAAGTCCCCGCCAATTGACGCCGAGTTGATTAGCCTTAATCGAAAAGAAGTATTTGAAATAATCACCCAACATCACCTGCTTAGTAAAGTGCACTGGCTTACCAGTGCTCATATAAACGGTCTCACTCAATATAAACATCGCAGCTTCTCCTGCGATATTAAGGATGCACTTCTCCTCATCCGTAGCAAGCCCCGCTTCAAGCACAATAGACGGGAAACAATTATCCTCTAGTCGCAGCCCCGTCTCTCTCTCAATCGTTTCATAAAGTGATGCGTTCTCCATATCGACACCCAGTAAAAACCCGAAGTTCTTTACTGGAAGATAAATATGTTCAATCATTGCATTTATGTGGTTAATTGACCTCACGCGTTTGAGGTAAACCGCAGATTCATTCTCTTCCATTCGCAAATGACGACGGACGGCAACGGGCGGCTCGACCTCCTGAAGAGCGAGAACACGAGACGAGGTTTCGATATTATTTTCATGGCAAAAATAAGTGAAACCCTTAAACGTGCTCAAGCTCGAGACGATTTTAGGCTGCCGGATAAATGTACCCTTGCCATGACGCGTATCAAGCACGTCGTCATCCACAAGAGTTTGAATTGCCTTCCGTATCGTCGCACGGCTAACCTCATATTCTTCGCAAAAACCATTTTCGCTAGGCAACACGCCACTTTCGGAAAACTCGCCCATCTCAATACGGCGACGCAAATCATCAGCCACTTGTACATATAGCGGCACAGCACTAGTTGGGTTAATCATAACGTTCTCCGTACAACATTCTATGAAACTTCTATACGTTATAAGATAACCTATTACGTATTATTTTGAAAGAAATAGACTGTTCAATCTTATTTTTGAACCGTCTACAATATCAAACACTTCATATGAAGGTGTCGAATGCCACTTGTGGCGCAAACAAGAGGGGCATTTGGCAAAAATGCCCCATTTCGCCTTGAAGTCGCTACCGTGAAATGCCAACGAGCCGCATGGTCGAGTCCAAGCAAATACGACCTCAAGCTGCCAGCTACGGCATGGCTCCCTAGAACGAGACTGCGACATTTGTTTGCATTGTTTTACGAACGCAACATAACGAATTATTTCTGAGCAAAATAACGGCCGCTGAAAGCTGCTTTAGTAGTTCATCTGGTGATAGTAGCGACGCGTGGTGAGCGGGTGGTTGCGGACGTGCTCGAGATGGCAGCTCAGGC
>CALLST010000198.1:0-1014 GCA_938011875.1 uncultured Collinsella sp.
CGGCTCTTCTTCGACCGGCGCGGACACCGGCGGCGTCGCGCCCGATGCCCAAGCACCGCGACCGGCATCGCGAGAACCCGACGCCCGACCGCCCGCGCTACCGGACCGCTCAGTCTGTGCCCGCTGGCGCTCATAGTTCTGCTCACGACGTCGTTCCGCATCCTCGCGCTTGGCGACATCGCGAAACACACGACCCGAGCTCGCGCGCACCGTCTCCAGATCCAAACCCAGCAGATCGGCAATCTGGATAAAGTACGTATCGATCATATAGCTATCGCGCAGCGGATAGATGAGCGTGAGAGCGTCCTCCAGCGCCTTGGCGCGACCGCCCGGCGTGGTGATATCGCTCGACTCCTGCAGCGAACGGTACACGAAGTCCATGAGCGGCTCGGCAGCGTCGATGCGCGCCTGCAGTGCCTCACCACCATGCGCCGTGATGAACTCCATGGGATCGTTACCGTCGGGCAGCACCACGCAGCGCAGGTCCATAGAATCCTGCTCGATAAACTGAATCGCACGGCGAGCAGCCTTTTGACCGGCGGCATCGCCGTCAAACATATACACGATGCGCTTGGCAAAACGAGTGAGCGTCTTGACGTGATGCTCCGTGAGCGCGGTGCCCAGCGTAGCGACAACGTTTTTAATCCCCGCCTCCCAACAGGCGATGCAGTCGGTATAGCCCTCCACCACGATGGCAGTATCCTGCGCGACGATAAACTCCTTGGCCCAATTAAAACCGTAGAGGTTTCGTTTTTTATGAAACACGCTCGTCTCGGCGGTATTGAGGTACTTAGGCTGGCCGTCGCCCATAATACGACCGCCAAAGGCAATATTGTGACCCTGCTCGTCAAAGATGGGAAACATCACGCGGTCGTAAAAGCGGTCGGCAAGCTGCCCGCGCCCGCGGCTCACGGCAACGTTGGCATCGATCATCTCCTGCGGGGTAAAACCCGCCTGGGACAGGTGCGACACCAGCGCGTTACGGCCCGGTGCAAAGCCCAGGCAGTAGCGGCG
>CALLST010000199.1:0-5444 GCA_938011875.1 uncultured Collinsella sp.
GGCCCAGCGCGTCGGCACCCAGGATGGCGTTTGCGACCATCTCGGGCGTCACCTCAAACGGCATGTTGCACATGGTGTCATCGGGTGCGCAGGCGGCCTCGGCAACAATCATGGCCTGCTCGCGCGTAAGCTCGGCAACGCCAAGTTCCTTCATCGTGACCGGCAGGCCCAGCTCAATGCAGAAGCCCAAGACTTCCTCGAGCTTCTCGGTCGGGGCATCCTCGAGTACCAGCTGGACGATAGTGCCAAAGGCGACCTTCTCGCCGTGATACATGCTGTGGCACTCGGGCAGCATCGTCAGGCCATTGTGGATGGCATGAGCAGCGGCAAGGCCCGAGCTCTCAAAGCCAATGCCCGAAAGCAGCGTATTGGCCTCAATGATGTGCTCGACGGCAGGCGTGAGCGCGCCCTTCTCCAGCGCGACCTTGGCCTTGACGCCATCGGCCATAAGCGTCTCGTAGCAGAGCTTGGCGAGCGCCAGACCGGCCATGCCGCCTTTGCCACCAGCGCAGGTGCCACCGTCGGCATCGTGCGTCGCCTGGGCCTCAAAGTAGGTTGCGAGCGCATCGCCCATGCCGGAAACCGTCAGGCGCACCGGGCTCGCCGCGATAACCGTCGTATCCATAAGGACGATATTGGGGTTTGCCTTAAGGAAGAGGTATTTGTCGAACTGGCCGTCATCGGTATAGAGCACCGAAAGTGCCGAGCACGGGGCATCGGTCGAAGCAATGGTGGGGCAAATGATGACCGGGGACTCCAGGTAGTAGGCGACGGCCTTGGCGGTGTCGAGGATCTTGCCGCCACCGACGCCGACGATGATGTCGCAACCGTTGTCGCGAGCGAGCGCAACCAGGCGATCGACCTCGCCCTTGGAGCACTCGCCGTTAAAGTCCTCAAACAGCAGCTCGGCCTTGGCCTCGGCAAAACTGCCCTCGATCTTGGCACCGACGCGCTTCTTGCCCGAAGGCGTCACGATGACGAGGGCCTTAGCGCCGAGCGGCTCGACATAGGAGCCGAGCTTGGCGAGCTCGTCCGGACCCTGGATGTACTTGCTGGGGCTATTGAAAATTGCAGCCATAACTATCCCATTCTCTAAAAGAAAGGCTCTGTTAGACCAGAATTGACATATAGGTGATGCCACCGTGGTATAATGAAACCAGCAACCACGGCATTGGAGCAGGTATGAACGCCGAGGATCTGGTCATCACCCTCAAGAAGAATATGGCGAAGCTCAGCAAGTCCGAGCGCCGCCGTGCAATCGAGTCGGTACGCGATATCATCCGTGCCGCCATGTTCGACGATGCAGCAGGAAGCGGCTACGCGATGGAGCGCTGCCCACGTTGCGGCTCGGTCGCTATCGTCAAGAAGGGCAAGTCCAAGAACGGTGAGCAGCGCTACCTCTGCCGCGACTGCGGCAGGACGTTCTCAGGCTCCACCGACCGGATTCTCGGCACGAGCAAACTGCCCCGCGAGACCTGGATGGCCTATGCCGAGTGCTTCGTCCTCATGCTCCCGCTACGCGAGTGTGCCGGCCGCTGCGGCGTCTGCCTCAAGACCGCCTATACCATGCGCCACAGGCTCATCGAGTGCCTGAAGGGGTATTCTCCCGAGTTCCGCGTCGGGCAGGGGCAGGCCTGCGAACTCGACGAGACGTACTTCCCCGAATCCTTCAAGGGCAACCATTCAAAGGGCTCCTTCACCCTGCCGAGAAAGGCACGCCATCGCGGCAAACAGGTCCACAAGCGCGGCCTCTCTCGCGAGCAGATCTGCGTCATGACGGGCATCAGCGACACGAATGCCACCTTCTTCGAGGTCTCGGGGCGAGGCGTGGTCTCGCGCAAGCGTGCGGCGGAAGCCCTTCGCGACCGTATTGGCGCGGGCGCGGTCGTCGCCACGGACAAGGCGACCGCATACATCGATGTGTTGTGCGACTTGAAGGTCGCCTCGCATGAGTCCTATGATTCCAAGGACCGCTCGGAGGGCACCATCAACCGCATCAACACCGTCCATTCGCTCCTCGACTCGTTCATGGCGCATTTCAAGGGCGTGTCCACCAAACACCTCGGTGCCTATCTCGACTGGTTCCGCTGGTGCCGCACCTTCATGGCGACCGACTCCCGCAGCGCGGAGTCCACGGTCGCACGTCAGCTCGCCAACGGCACCTGCGCGATCCGCATCCGTGACATGTTCAACGTCCTGCCGCCCTATATGGACTACTGGGTCTCGCGGGCGGCATAGTCCGCTAAAATGGTGGCACCGTGGTATACACGAGAGATAGGAGCCGCCATGCCGTCGAACATACCCGCAACCACCATCAGGATCGAGCCGGAGGTGAAGAGGGAGGCGTCCGCCATCCTCGACGAGCTCGGCCTCTCCATGTCCACGGCGATGAATATGTTTCTCCGCGCGCTGATTCGCGAGGGCGGCATGCCGTTTGAGATGAAGGTAAATAAACCGAATGAATAATAAGGCGAAAAAAGCAATCTGCAGAAAAGAAGATTTGGGAAATGAAGCATCTGTAGAGCAGTTTTTTGTAGACAGGCTTCTCAAGCGCTTGGGCTGGGCAGACAGTCAAATAAAAACAAAGGAAAGCATTTCGGAACTCAGCGTAAACTTGGGCCGAAAAAAGATGCCTTATAAACCCGACTACGCTCTTTCGTATAGAAGAAAGGTGCGTTTTGTCATTGATGCCAAATCCACAAAGGAAAACCTAGATTCTTGGGTCGGACAATGCTCCAGCTATTGTCTTCTAATCAACCAGGGCTATAAAGACAATCCAGTCCAATACTTCGTTCTAACGAACGGTTTGAAAACTATGCTGTACAGATGGGATAGCGCAAAGCCCATTCTCACATTATCTCTATCTGATATGAATAATGGCTCCAAAGCCTTCGACACCTTAGCCGAATACCTGTCACCGCGTTCTTTTAACGCGACACATCCTGCTGGGCTCTCGAGCGAAATAGAGGAAGAGCGCATCGTCCTGAAGCAAATCGGACCTTCTGCGGTAAATAAACTATTCGGAAGCGCACATTCCTATATCTATAAGCACGAACATCTCAGTTACGGAGCCGCTTTCACTGAATTCGTGAAAGTGATTTTCCTAAAAATGACCTCCGATAAAGAAGCGCATGAATGTGACGAAGGATACGAAACGGATGAAGGCTATTCTGTACCGGTTTCACGAGCCAAATTTTCATCACAATGGATAAAAAAGGCCGAGGAAACGACTCCGAATCCCGTCAATACGATTCTTTTCGCTAAGTTGGTAAAGAACTTCGAGGATCTGATCGCTCAAAAAAAGAAGAAACGCATTTTTGAACCTAACGAGAAGATACGGTTGTCCGCCGGAACAATCAAAGAACTTGTTAAGCGATTTGAAGAAGTTGATCTCCATCTCATTGAAGACGACCTCAATGGCCGCATGTTCGAAACGTTTCTGAACGCAACTTTAAGAGGCAAGTCGCTTGGGCAGTATTTTACGCCTAGAAGCATTGTTGATATCGCCGTTGGCCTTTCAGACCTGCATGTCGGAAGAAACGTCTCTGATTGCTCACAAATTATTGATGCATGCTGCGGCTCTGGCGGGTTCCTTATCGGAGCTCTAAATGGTATGTGGGGAAAAGTCGATTCCAACGCCTCTCTTTCTATGAAGGAGAAGCAGGAAATCAAGAAAAACATTGCTGAAAATTGCATATGGGGCATCGATGCAGCTAGGGACCCAGCTTTAGCACGCATTGCTCGTATGAATATGTTTCTTCATGGAGACGGTGGAAGCAAAATATTCCAGCTAGATTCCCTAGATAAGAATATCACCGTAGAAGAAGACGCCGATTCGCTTGAACTTAGAAGCGAGAAAAAGGAATTTCGAGATGCGATCTCTGGCCGTAACGGCTATTTCGATTTGGCGCTAACTAATCCACCGTTTGCTGCGGAGTATAAATGCTCCGAACCGTCTGACCTAGCCCTCCTCAAAGACTACTCCATCGCTCATCGCCCAGATGGAAATGGAATCTCGAGCTTGCGCGGAACTGTGCGTTCAAGCGTTCTATTCATTGAGCGCTACTACGATATTCTAAAACCTGGCGGTTCTTTAATTACCGTACTAGATGATGGAATACTTGGAGGTGAAGACACTTCTTACGTTAGGGATTGGATTAGAAGTCATTTCATCGTCAGGGCTGTTATATCGCTTCCAGGCGACGCATTCCAGCGCTCTCAGGCAAGAGTCAAGACGTCACTGCTCTTCTTGCAGAAGAAGATAGAAGCCGCCCAAGAGCAGCCTCGAATCTATATGCGGTACTGCTCGTATGTGGGGCTAGATAGTCCCAACAGAGAGCGAGTTCTTCCGTCTGATGCGATTACGGCGCAAAAGGCGAAAGAGGAAATCACTGATATCGTTAATGGATATAAAGCATTTTTAGATGGTGATCCTGAAATTGCTCGACTTTATTCAGTCGATCCAAAACGCATAGAAAACCGGATGGATGTTAAAGCGACTCTTCTCGTCGCGGGCAGAAACGTCGAAAAATGGAGCGAACGGGGTTTTAAGGTCCGCGCCGCCAAAGACATTGCTGAACCCATCTGGGCTTCTGGTGCCGCCTGTGAGGACCGAGTTGGTGACCTCTTTTATACCAGAGGGGATAACAAGAGGAAGAAAGTTACCTTCGCAGTGGTTAAGTATGACGGAACGATTGCTGCGGGTGATGAATCTTACGCAGAGGATGTTAGCTATGAGTCGCTATTTAAGCTAAAGAAGGACGATATCGTTCTAAGTAACATCAACGCTGTTAATGGCGCTGTTGCCGTTGTTGATTCGAAAACAGCTGGTTTATACGTATCTTCTGAATATACCGTTATCCAGCCAAAAGACCCGTTGACCGTTTATGCGCTATGGTCGCTAATCAGATCTGATACCGCCCGTTCAGATCTGATATTGCTTTCCACGGGTATTGGAAGGACGCGAATTTCTTGGGATATCCTTAGCGAGCTAAAGCTACCAGTTCCAAAACTAGAATCGATGCAAGTTATTCAAGAAAGAATGGAAGAGCTAGCTGAAACCCGAAAGAAAGCGGCGGCGCTTCTTGAAGAGGTCAGCCAACTGGTTAACATTGATATCTGTAATTCAGATGAGCGTGCTTTATCAGTTTTGACCGCATTCAAACCTCCAAAATAGACTAATGCCCGGGAGCAAATTCAAATTGCTCCCGGGCATTATCGTCCCAAATCGGAAAAATGCTATATGTCAATTTTGGTCTAACAGAGCCAAAAATTTTGCCGTTCCTATCCGGCACTTAGGGCTGTGTCGGATAGGTCGGGCGGTTATTCTGGCAAGTCAATCTTGCCGACAAAGCTGTAATAAATCTCAATGTCCTGTCTGCGGGTGCCGTTCTCGTCATAGCTGCACTCATGCACGACGATTTTCTCAATCATCTCCCGCAAGA
>CALLST010000200.1:0-5444 GCA_938011875.1 uncultured Collinsella sp.
GAGCTCGATGCCACGCTCGTTTTCCGCGTGGCATACGATGGCTCGTCCTATAGCGGCTTTGCCGAGCAGCCGGGACAGACGACGGTTGCGGGTGAGCTGCGTCGAGCCATCGAGACGCTGCTTCGCCGTCCGATCGATCTGACGTGCGCGGGTCGCACCGATGCCGGCGTGCATGCCGTGGCTCAGTACATCAGCGTGCCCGTAACGGACGCTGAGCTCGCCCTAACGCGCCGTAGGTGGCTGCGGGCTATGGATGCCCTGCTGCCCAAAGATATCGCCATCAACGAGGTCTACAAGGCCCGTAAAGGCTTTTCTGCACGTTTTGACGCGCGTTCCCGTACGTATACGTACCGTATTGCCGATCGCGATGCGCGCCCCGTGCTGTCCCGCGGTGCGGTGTGGTGGCATCGCTATCCCTTGGATGTTGAGGCTATGTCTGCTGCCTGCCCCGCGCTGCTGGGCGAGCAGGACTTTAAAAGCTTTTGCAAGGTTGCTTCTGCCGTGGGCAAACCTACGCACCGCTGCGTAATGCGCGCCGAGTTTGGCCATGAGGTGGCCTTTGGCGAGGATATCCTGACGTTTACCATTGAGGGCAACGCATTTTTGCATTCGATGGTCCGAACGATCGTGGGCACGCTTGTCGAGATTGGCATGCATCGCCGCGAACCCGAGTGGATGCGCGAGGTCATCGATGCTTGCGACCGTACCGCTGCGGGCCCCACGGCTCCTGCCTGCGGCCTTACGTTTATGGGCGTGGATTACGATCCCGCCGAGCTTGTCGTGCTCGACTAGGGGAGGGCTCGACGTGTCGTGCGTCGACACCTGTCATCTGTGGGCTGCGCGTGTGCAACATCTGTTCTTGGCGTGCAATACAACCGGTGTCTCATTGCTTTTATTGCCGGGGTGTACCATGAACCACGGTTTGATTCATTACTGTCGAGAGGACGGATAATTTGGTTCGACGTGGCTCGCATCCGCGACTTTCGGTGATCCTTGTGGTAGAAGGTTCGCCCAGCTATGCGATGCGTGCGCTCGAGAGTATCCAGAACCAAGACCTCTACGATTTGCAGATTGTCGTTGTCTGTCGCGATACTGCGCCCGGTGTGCGCCATTCGCTTCAAGTTGCTGCCGACAGGGACATCCATATTGATTTGATTGACGTCGAGGACGCGAAGCGCGGTGCTTGTCTTCGTGCCGGTTTTGCTGCCTCGCGCGGCTCTCAAATCATCGCTATGAACGCCGATGAGTGGTTTGCTCCGCAATCCCTTTCCAAGATGGTCGATATCGCGTGCGATACTGCGGCAGACATAGTGTTCCCCACGGTGTCGCTCGACCGCTATGATGCACATCGAGAGCGCCATTCGCGTGTCTTGGATGCTGCCTCTATTGTCATTGAAGACAAGTCTTCGATGGTGGCCGGGCTGCCTCAGTTGATTTTAGGCGGCTTGGTTGCTCAAGTCTCTGGCGTGATGTATAGCCGTCCGCCGTTTGAGGCATGCCTGTCGCGCGGCAAGGCGTACCGTACGGTTGAGTTTATGGCTTATGCGCTCTCGCAGGCACGATTCGTGTCCGGCTGCGGCGACGCTTGTTTCCACGCGGTGGCACCTAAGCTTACAGATGCCTTTGATCCCACCATGTATGCCAGGATATCCGATGACACTCGAGCGCTCGACGAGCTTGCGGACTCACTCTCGGAAGCAGATGGCGGTGGTCGGCTCAAGCTGGCAAGCCAAAAGTTCTACTTTGCCGGACTGGTCGCCTGCATCGAGAATTTGTGTCTTAGCCCGCATGGAGTGTCGTCAATCGAGCGTTCCGCCCGCATGCGTGATATGCTCGAGGCGCCTCGAACCCGTCAGATGGTCGCCGCGCTCAAGGATAACCATCGGGGACTCGGTTTGTTGTTTGGGCCGATCGCCAGCGCCAAGCCCGCGCGCTGCGTGATGTGTACGCATCTGGCAGCTTTTCTTAACCGGACGGGCGCAAAAACCGCCTAAACGGCTCATTTCGAAACAAATTTGCATAGAATTGTTTCGAAATGCGTTCTTATACACAAAAGCCTTCAAATAGCGTTAAACTATTCAGTCACTGATTGATTGTCTCCGCCATCTTTTGGAGAGAGGGTTTGTATGGCTAAAAAACGCAATGGGCGCCAGGATGCCATTAGAGATATTGTGCGCAATAAGGACGTCCGCACGCAGCGCGTGCTGGTCGATGAGCTCCGCGCTATGGGCTTTGATTGCACGCAGGCGACTGTCTCTCGCGATATTGCCGATATGGGGCTGCGTAAGCTCCCCGAGGGTATCTATGTTCTGGCAGAGGACCTGCACCTGCAGCGTATGGTTTCCGAGCTCGTAACGGGCGTTCTGCGCACCGATAATCTGGTTATGATCAAGGCTCAGCCTGGCACGGCTTCCGGCATCGCCGCCGCCGTTGATGCGGCAGTGTTGCCCGATGTGCTTGGCTCGCTTGCCGGCAACGATACGATTTTGGTTATTGCCCAGACGGCCGAGGACGGCGAGCGTCTCGAGGCGCTGATCAATAAGCTGAGCAATTCTCGCAAGTAGGCGTGCGGGTCGTGCGCTCGGCACTGTGTGCGTGACATGGTGGCTTGTAAGGGGGTATCGACGTTGGTCGGTACCCCCTATATTGTTTGCCGGTATAAAGGCCGTCCACCAGGTCGCTTTAAACTAAAAGGCCCCCGAGCACTTTAATAAGCTGCTCGGGGGCCTTGTTGCTAATGGCCGGATGAATTTCTAGCCAACCGTATCGTCAGGCGTGGGCGAGGGGTCGGGAGTGGGTGTAGGCGTAGGCGTAGGCGTAGGCGTGCCGCCATCGCCGCCGGTCGAACCACCAGTGGAGCCGCCCGTCGAGCCACCGGTCGTACCGGTGCCGCCGGTGGTGTCGCCGCCCGTGGTCTCGGTGGTCGTGGTCGTCGTGGTAGTCGTTGTGGTGGTTTCCTCTTCGTCCTCGTTCTCGTCCTTGTCGTCGTTCTCCGTCTTCTTGGTGTTGTTAGTGCCGTAGAACTTCCAGACGCTGTTGTTCTTGTAGGTGGGCGCCGTTCCGGTCGCAAACTCCTCGCGCTCGGTACCGGTCAGAACGGTGTTCATAAACCGCTTAAAGACAGGCAGGTTGGTGCTGTCGCCCAGCAGGTCTGTGCCGTATTTTTGGATGGGGATCTCGCCCGCGGAATAGCCGGTCCACAGGGCGCACGCCAGCTGCGGGGTATAGCCGCAGAACCACAGGTTGGTGGTGTTGTCGGTGGTGCCCGTTTTGCCGGCTTAGGGCTGGTTGACGCTCAGAGCGCCAACAGCACCCGTACCGCCGCCCTGCATGACGCCGGTCAGAACATCGGTGACCGCGGCGGCCTCGCCCTCGGTAAGCACCTGTGAGGGATTGTCGGTGTGCTGGTACAGCACCGAACCGGTACGAGAGTCAATCTCGGTGATGGCGATCGGCTGGCGATAGTAGCCGCCGTTGGCAAACGTCGCGTAGGCGGCGGCCATCTCGAGCGGCGAAATCGAGCCGGTGCCGAGCGTCATGACGGGAACGTCCTCGATGTTGTCCTTGGCGGGGTCGATGCCGAGCTTTTTGACGAGCGAGATGATCTTGCTGTTGCCGACGGCTTCCGCCACCTGGATGTAGCCGGTGTTGGAGGAGTATGCCGTCGCCTGCTTAAGCGTGATGTTGCCATAGCTATGGTTGGCGTAGTTTTGGACCTCGGTCGTGGTGCCCTTGGCCTTGAGCGGCGAGTTGCAGTTGAGGGTGACGTTGGGGTTCATGCCGTTTTGGATGGCAGTTGCCAGCGTAAAGGCCTTAAAGGTGGAGCCGACGGGACGCTTGGCCGTGGCATGGTTTACGTGGTTCTCGTCGGCGTTGTAATCGTAGCCGCCCACCATGCACTTGATGTAGCCGGTCTTGGGGTCGACGACGACCATGCCCATGTCCAGGCCGTCGAGCGAGAGCGTGTCGAGCTGCTCGCGGACGGCATTCTCTGCCACCTGCTGCATCGTGGGGTCGATGGTGGTCTTGACGGTCAGGCCGCCCTTAAAGAGCACGTCGGTCGAGAACTCCTGCTCCAGCAGCTGCTTAACATAGGCGACAAAGTAGGGCTGCGAGTATACGTCAACGCCGCTGCCCGAGATTTCGGTCACGTTGAGGGTGATGGGCTCGGCCTGTGCGGCATCGTGCTCCTCCTGCGTAATGTGGCCCAGGCGCAGCATGTTGTCGAGGACCTTGTTGCGACGGGACAGCGCCAGGTCGGGGTTGACCGTGGGGTCGTACTGCGAGGGCGAGTTGGGAAGGCCGATCAACAGCGCGGCCTCGCTCAGGGTGAGGTCGGCGGCGCTCTTGGACAGATAGGTCTCGGCTGCGGCCTCGATGCCGTAGGCGCCGTGGCCGTAATAGATGGTGTTGAGGTACATCATGAGGATCTCGTCTTTGGAGTACATGTCCTCCATCTTGATGGCGATGTAGGCCTCGCGCACCTTACGCTCGATGGTCGAGTCGAACTGCTCCTCCTGCAGGATGGTGTTGCGCACCAGCTGCTGGGTGATAGTCGAGGCGCCTTCGTGCCCGCCGCCGAGGGTTGCCACCGCAGCACGCGCGATACCCCACAGGTCGATACCGCCGTGCTCGTAGAAGCGCTCGTCCTCGACGTCAACGGTGCCCTGTAGCACGTAGGGGGAGACCTTGTCCTTGGTGATGGACTTGCGGTTTTGCGTGTAGAAGCTCGCGATCTTGTTGCCGTTGCAGTCGACGATCTCGGTGGGCTCGCTCACCAGATACGCGTTGGCGTCGGTGTAGTCGGGCAGATCGGACAGCCAGCGGTTGACGTTGCCGACCATGCCGATGCCAAATGCCACGCCCGCAATCAGCAAAAAGCCCAAAAACGAGAGCAGGATTATGGGCAGGGCATGCGTCTTTGAACGGCTGCGTCCCTGTCGTTGGCGAGGACCCATATATTGACCTCCAGGTATGTCGTGCCGGACGGTGGATGTGCCGTCGGGGCAGGATGGACATAAGTTATTACACGATAAACCAAACGGGGCGCGCGAGGCCTCGTGTATGCTGGAAGACGGCATTTTTCAGAGTGAATGCATACCTTGGTAAGGAGTTTGCCGATGGCGATTCGGGCGATGGGGCCGAGCGGACAATACGAGCCTGGATTGGATGCTGCCGGTGCGGCGCTGCCCGAGTTGCTGGCGCCGGCGGGCGGACTCGACCAGATGCTTGCGGCCATCGCCGCGGGTGCCGATGCCATCTATGCGGGGTTGGGCGGCTTTAACGCCCGTGTGAGTGCGCACGGTTTTACCGATGACGAGTTTGCGCGCGGCTGCGCCGTGGCGCATGCCCATGGCGTGCGTGTGTACGTGACGCTCAACGTGTTCGTGTTTGACGATGAGTTGTCCGACGCGGTGGCGTTGGGAGCTCATGCACTGGAGCTG
>CALLST010000201.1:0-2232 GCA_938011875.1 uncultured Collinsella sp.
TCAGTCAAGATCATCACAAACGCCTTTCGGCTAAAACTCACCTTGCACATACCCGTGCCCAAGTATCCCTCATGATCGCGAGCGCGCTCATGGATGAGAACACGCACCCTCTTCCAATAGCGATACTGGGTGAATGTTCCTGCAAGCCATACAAGAATAAAGAAGGCTATTGTAATGAGCGCGTTGAGCATAGCGGGCCTTTCCCTCTTAAAGCATTCAGTTTACAGGCCAAAGGACAGTACGTAGGCGAGAATAATCTGGATCGGGGTGGTAATCAACTTACCAAACAGGAATGCAGGGTAACCGATTTCGATCGTCTCGGGCTTTGCCTCCATGAGAGTCATGCCAACGGGAGCAAAGTCGGAACCAACCTGGCAGTTGACGGCAAAGAAGCCGGGAAGGGCAAAGTTGGCGGGAATCGTGCCGTTGGCGATTTGGTTGCCAACAAGAACAGAAAGCACAGAAGCGATGATTGCGCCCGGGCAGATCAACGGCGAAAGGAACGGGATTGAGCAGAACATGCCAATTGCCAGCATACCGGGCAGCGAGCCCGCAAGCGGAGTGAGAACGCCGGCGAGAACGTTCGCGAAACCCGTGTAGTTAATAATGCCGATCAACACCGAGACAAACGCCATAAAGGGGATGATATTGCGGATAACGTCATTCACGGTATCACGTGCAGCCTGATAGATGATGCTGATGACGCGACCAACGCCGGTGCCGATCTTAGAGACAACGTCCATAACCCCGTTAGACTGTTTGGACGCAAGCTCGGCACGTCCCTCGGCAATCTTTGCGTGAACGTTTTCCTTCGTCGTCTCCTCGTATGCCTTTTCGGTCTTTACCGGCTCAGCGGGAACATCCGCGGCATCGACAAGAGCGATGCAATCGGGATTGACATCGGACGCAAAGAGATCCTCGGTGATGAACTGTGCCAGAGGGCCAGACGGGGAACCAGGTTTGATGTTCAGCGTCTTAAGGCCCATCTTGGGATAAGTGCCGCAGCGGGCCACGCCAGCGCAGTCGATAACAACAGCGCATGCCTGATCGGTCTCGATCGGGTCCTTAAACTGGTCGTGCGCCTCGGCGCCGGTAAGCTCCGCGATGCGAAGGGCAACCGGGCTGATTCCGCCCAGGGTCACGCTCAGAACATAGGGCTTTTCGGCCGTGGGGGTAATGATAAGGGGTCCGCCCCAACCGTTGCCGCCGTGGGACGCCTTTACGCTTTTGAATTCACTCATGATCTAGACTCTCCTTTTGCGCTGAACTACTAGGCGGCAAGCTTAGCTTCGTTGCGCTTCTTCATGATGAGGTACAGCTTCTCGGTGACGATGCTCTTGATCAGGCAAACGATCAGGCCAACGACGAGGAAGCGGATAGCAAGCTCAGAGGAGTTCTTCCCCAGCGCCTCGTAGCCAGCCGAGATGCCAAGCCAAACAAAAAGCTCGGACGAGTTGGCGTGCGGGAAAAGACCGACGATGGGATGCATCATGGACACGACTGCATCGTAGAATGCAGGTTTATAGTCCTCCTCGACAAATACACCAAAGGTGTACGCCATCGGGTTGCAGAGGAAGAAGGTACAAAGGAATGGAATGAGGGTATAGCGGAGAACTGCATATTTGGTGCACTTCTTCATGAACCCATAGACACGCTCCTCGCCAATCAGCTGGATGATTGCCTTGATCGTAAGGATCAGGCAAATCAGCATGGGGATCATGCCCGTGATAAACGAGGCAAACTGCTCGCCCGCAGCATTAAAAAGGCCGGTAAAGCCCTCCGCAAGGAAGATAAGGAAATCGTTTACTGCTCCCATTTTCATTCTCCTTAATTGATGTTCGTTACTGCTATCGTCCTACCTGAGCGCCCGCTCCTCCCCTTTCATTCGGCCATATACGCTCATGGTTGTCTACGGTCGTCTATATATTACAAAGCGACCGCCTTCTGAGTTTTGCCCTTGCATTCCTTTCGGTGAATGGTTGGTTTTGTAGGGCAAACGGCTATGCGCTCTTTAGCTCATAGATGTTTTCTAATGCCTTAAATATGCGCATATACCTGTCAAAACGCACATTGTATATCTCGTGGACTTTGTCGTTTTTTTCAACGGAATCTAGCCTTTTGCAGACCCCAGCGGCAACATCGGCCAAATCTTGTCCGCAAGAAGCTGAAAGCGCTAGCAATGCCGCGCCCTGACCGGCACCGGACGATTCCATACGCACTAAATCGATTCCC
>CALLST010000202.1:0-3299 GCA_938011875.1 uncultured Collinsella sp.
GGCGGCGGCGTCAAAATCAACGGCAAGGCCGTGGCTCCCAAGAGCTACAACATCGATCCCAGCGCCCTCAAGCTGGGCGATACCCTCTCCGTGGGCAAGCGCAAGGGCTTCAAGTTGGTCTAACGAGCGAGTTGACCTCACAAGTGCAATAAGGCCGCAGCCGGGAATCCCGACTGCGGCCTTTTTTGGCACTTGGGGACGTTCCTTTTGTGCCGGCACTTTGGGACACTCCTTGTCATTGGTGCAAAGCAACCTCTCCTCATTGCACCAAGTGGCGTGTGCCGTTAAGCGGAGAGGCGTATTGTTGACCCATCGTTTGGGCATACAATGGCTATTGGTCTGCTGCGGTGAAGGTCTGTCCGCTCCGCAGCTTTTTTCTACGGTTAAAGGAGTATGTATGTCCGTTGAGGTCATGAGGTCTGTGATCGAGGCCGCCGAGGGCCGCGTGCCCGTCGACACGCTGTTTATCAATGCGCAGATTGTCGACGTGTATGGCCAGCGTGTGGCGCCCGGCAGCGTTGCCGTCAAGGACGGTGTGATCGTCGGCGTGCTCTACGATGGTCGCGACGATGCCGCCGGCACCTACGAGGCTGCCGAGGTCATTGACTGCCAGGGCCGCTATCTCGCCCCCGGCTTTATCGACGGACATCTGCACATTGAGTCCTCGAACATCCGTCCCGCCGAGTATGCGCGCATGGCGGCGACGCGCGGTACCACCACCGCCATTGCCGACAGCCACGAGATCGCCAACGTGGCGGGGCTCGACGGCCTGCGCTTTATGATCGAGGACGGTCGCCGCGCGCCCATTTCCATCAAGTACATGATGCCCTCATGCGTGCCCGCGCTGCCCGATGAGCAAGCGGGCGCTGTGATTACCGCTGCTGACATGCAGGCGTTTTTTGCCGAGCATCCGGGCGACGTTTTTGGCCTGGGCGAGATGATGAACCTGCCGGGCGTCTTTATGGCCGATCCCGAGACCTGCGCTCGCATCGATGCTGCCAACCAGACGCCGTCCAAGCAGGTCGACGGCCATGCGCCGCTCGTTGCCGGCAAGGACCTCAATGCCTATGCCGCGGCGGGTATTATTGCCGACCACGAGTCGACGATTCTCGAGGAGGCGCTCGACAAGCTATCCCGCGGCATGTATGTGATGCTGCGCGAAGGTACGTGTAGCCACGACTTGGCCAACCTGTCGCCGATGCTGCTGGAGAATCCCGCGCGCGCCCGCCGCTGCTGCTTTGCGACTGACGACCGCGCTCCTTCCGATGCGCTTGCAACCGGCATGATCGACAATGCCTGCCGCGTGGCGATTGAGGCCGGTATCGACCCCGTGGTCGCTATCTCTATGGCGTCCCTCTCCACGGCCGAGGCGTTTGGCCTGGACCACGGTTGCCGCGACCCACACGAGCTGCGTGGTGCGATTGCCCCGGGCAAGCGTGCCGACCTGCTGGTGCTCAATGACCTGACGTTTGCCACGGCTCCGCATCGCGTATATGCCGCCGGTGCCCTGGTGGCGCAGGACGGCACCTTTGTGGGCGAGATTGCACCCGAGATGGCCGAGGTTGCGGCCCTTGCCGATGAGCTGCGCGCCTCCGTTAAGCTGCCGAAGCTTTCGCTCGACGTATTCGACTATGCCTTTAAGCCGGGCGAGGCCGTGATTGACGTGGTGCCGGGTAAGGCCATCACGGGTATGGTTCGTCCTGAGACTGACGAGGACTTGTGCCGCATTATGCTGATTGAGCGCCATGGCCGTGGCGTGTCGCTGCAGGCCGAGGGCGCCGACGGCGACGGCCCCGCGGGTCTGGGCTTGGTCGGCAAGCATATCGGCCGTGGTTGGGTGCGCGGCTTTACCATCACGGGCGGCGCCATTGCCTCCACGATCGGCCACGACTCGCACAACGTGTGCGTGGTGGGCGACAATGCGGCGGATATGATGGCTGCCGTTGAGGCCGTGGGCCAGGGCGGCCACGTGCTGGTGCGCAACGGCGAGGTCGTGGCGCGCATTCCGCTGGCGCTCGGTGGCCTGATGAGCGAGGGCACGGCCGAGGATGTCGCCGCGCAGCACGACGACTTTATGGTCAAGGCGCGTGCCATGGGCATCGAGCCGCCGCTCGACCCCATCATGGGCATCATCTTCCTGCCCCTGCCGGTGATCCCGACGCTCCGCATCCGCCCCGAGGGCATGTTCGACGTCACAACCTTCACCTACGCCGACTAGTCATCGGGGACGTTCTTAAACGACTAGTCGTCGGGGTGGCGTGTCGCCTGACGCCGCGACCGTGAGACCTCTGGCATGTGTGAGCTATTTGCTAGGTCCTTGTAACGTTTACGCCCGCAGAGTTTTATTTGAGCTCCCTTTGGGTACGTTGGAATTGGATATACGTCCGATTCCATCAAGCCCGAAGGGAGCTTTTCTATGTTTAAACTGATTGCATCCGATATGGACGGCACGTTGCTTGACGAAAACGGCCAGGTGCCTCCCGAGACCTACGAACTGATTCTGGCGCTACACGAGCATGGCGTGCATTTCGCCGCATCGTCAGGCCGTCGTTACGACCGCCTGTGCGAGTTCTTTGCACCTGTTCGCGACAAGATGGACTTTGTCGCCGCTAACGGCGCCCAGGTCTACGCCGACGGTAAGATGGTAGACCGCGAGGTGTATTCGCACCTGGCGATTCGAAGGCTCGCCCAGGCCGTCGCGACGTTTCCCAATCTGCATCTTGTACTTTTTGACCGAACCAAGTCGTTCTTGCTCGATGACGAGTGCAAGTTCGTGCGTGAGGTCGATAAGGACCTTCCCAATGCCGAGCGCATTTGGGAGCTGCCCGATCCCAGCGTAAATATCATCAAGGCGAGTATCTTTTGCGATGACGGTGCCGTTATGGACAGTGCGTACGTGCTACAGCGCGAACTTGGTCAGCTCTTTACTTTTGCGCCTTCGGGCAACGCGTGGATCGATGCCATGCAGCCTGGTGTATCGAAGGCCTCGGGTATCGCGCAGCTCGCGGAGCATTACGGCATTGATCGCGACGAGGTCATAGCGTTTGGCGACTCGATGAACGACTACGAGATCATTCGCTTTGTCGGCACGGGCTGCGCGATGGAAAACGCGCGCCCCGCGCTCAAGGCAGTCGCCGATCGCGTGGTGGGGTGCAACCGCGACCACGCCGTCCAGCAGGAGCTCCGTCGCGTGCTGGAGAGTCTCTCCTAATCCGGCAGATGGGGACGTTCCTTTTAATATGAGCAGGACATTGTCAAGAGGCAAAATCGGGCCTGGCCCCAACGATATGGGGTCAGGC
>CALLST010000203.1:0-2546 GCA_938011875.1 uncultured Collinsella sp.
GCCGCCGAGCATGTCGAGCACGCTGATGACCTGCCTACCCAAAACGACAAGGTAGAGAGGCCTTAGCGCGACGAGGTCCTGCGCGAGGGGGAAGGTCTTGGTGGTACGCGCAAGCTCGACGGTATAGGTGAGCGTTGTCAGGTCCCAGCCGCGCGCGGGCTTCAGCGACATGCCGCGAACGGTGGCGCCGGGGATCCATCCTGCGGTAAACGCGCTGTCGGGCAGTGTCTGGTTGTATCCATAGACGAGGATCGCCGCCGCAATCACCACCAGCAACAGATCGAGCCAGACGTAGCTCACCAAGCGGCGCCACATGTAGCTCCAGTTGATGGCGCGGGCGATGGAGGTGACGCGCTTGGCCTCGGCGTTACGCGCGGCAGACATAGCCCACCCCGCGCACGGTTTGGATGATGCGGGCGCCGCCGGCGTCCTCGATCTTGGCGCGCAGGTGCGCGATGTGCACGTCGACGTTGTTGGTGTCGCCCACGTATTCGTAGCCCAGCGCCTCGTGCGCGATGCGCTCGCGCGTGAGCACGGTGCCGGCGTGCGCCATAAGCAGGGCGAGGACATCGAACTCGCGGGCCGTGAGCGCAATGGGCGAGCCGCCGACCGTGACTTCGCGGCGGTCGGGGTCGAGCGCAACCGAGCCCACGGTGAGCGTGGCAGGGGAGGGTGAAGCGGAGGCCTGGGTCGAGTTGCTGGCCGGGGGAATCGCAACGGCGCTCTCGCCCGCGCCGCCCGCCATACCCGCCCTGACGCCGGCGCCGCCAACGCCCGAAGCCGCCCGCACGGCCTCCGAGCGCTTCAACGCCACGCGGATCCGTGCGAACAGCTCCTCAATCGCAAACGGCTTGGTCAGGTAATCGTCGGCGCCGGCATCGAGCCCGGCCACCTTGTCCATCACGGCATCGCGCGCGGTGACCATTATCACCGGCACATCCTTGTGCTTGCGGACGCGCCGCAGGACCTCCATGCCGTTGAGCTGCGGCAACAGCACATCGAGCAGAATCAGATCGTAGTTGCGCTCCAGCGCCAGGTCCACGGCGGTGCGGCCATCGGCGGCGTGTTCCACCTGGTAGCCCTCGTGCTCCAGCTCGAGCGTCACAAAGCGGGCGATTTTCTCCTCGTCCTCTACGATCAGGATCCGTGCCATGCGTGCCCCCGTTTGCGATTACTTGTCGTCGTTCAGATTTTGCTTGATGTCGTCCGCGGCGTCGGCGGCGTGATCCATAAGGTTGTTGATGCTGCCGGGCACGTCGCCGTCGCTATCGATGCGGTAACGCATGCCAAAGAACAGGCCGATCAGCATCAGCCATATCGTGGCGCCCCAGGCAAACAGGGCGATGATGGGGATCAGGATGGGGATGTTGAGGATGATCGCATCGCGGCGCGTGGCGATAAACTTGGTGTCCAGGCTCAGGCGGAAGAGCTTTTTGAGGTACTCCCACACGCTGTCCATCTTCTTGGAGAAGTCGGTCTTTTCGCTCGACTTCTCGTAGGCGGCCTGCGCGGCGACCATCTCGGCCGAGGGTTCGTCGACCGGCGCGGACTCGGTGGCGGCGTGCGCCGACGTGGTCTGGGTCTTGCCCTGCGACTCGAGCCAAATGATGGCGTCCAAAACGTTGCCGTCGGCGGCGTCGAGCGCGGCTTTGGCATCGGTGTAGCTTACGTTGCACTTGGTGCGGATGGTTTCAACTTTTTCGAGGTCGTCCATGACCTGTCCTTTCGTTCGATGGGCGCGACGCCGGGCGATCTGCCCGGGCGCGAGCGTTGCGTTCGGCGGCCTGCGTTGCGCGGCGCCGCCCCGCCCTTGGTCGAACTCTATAGTGCAGGTTATAGATTAAGCGATTCTTGAGCCAAGATTAATGTTGGATGAGTTTTTGCGCGGCGGTGGGAAAAGTATTAGACCTCGATAGCGGGTGATGTGGTGTCGGTGCAAAACGGCGTCAAAGGTTGGTCGAGCAGGCGGTTTCTCGATTGATGTCCGCACAGCATGTGACACTTACCATGCCGCCCTGCTCTGCCGCGGCGGCATGCATCTGAACAACGACCCTCTAAGGAGTTCGATATTGATGAGTGACAACACCAAGCATCTCGCAAAGAAGTGCGTCAAGGACGCGGGGCCGTGCCTCGCGTTGTGCCTTGCCGGCGCAGCGGTCGCGCTGCTGGCTGTTCTGGGGCCGTTCGACGTGCTCCGAAGTGCCAGCTCTCTGCACGTTTGCATGGCCCTTGCCGGCGCCATGATGACCGGCGGCGTGCTCGATTTGATCTTTTGGGTGTTTGACCCGTTTGGATGGAAGAGCGAGGGTAGGTCCCAAAGGATGGAAGGGCTGGAACGGTTGGCTTAGTGATCGTGCAGAATGTGGGCTAGCGACTTACAGGGAAGTGGTAATCCGATGACGGTCTATGTGACGGGCGATATTCACGGCGGCCTCGACATGCAAAAGCTGCGTGACTGGGAGCTTGGGGATAGCCTGGCGAGCGACGACTATCTGATTGTCGCGGGCGACTTTGGCTTTCCGTGGGATTTCTCTGCCGAGGAATGC
>CALLST010000204.1:0-26901 GCA_938011875.1 uncultured Collinsella sp.
CCGCCAACTCTCCTATCGATGAGTATGAGGGCGACGAGGGTGAGCTGATTCTGGATGTAACGGCTCCCGACCTTGCTGTTCTCATTGGCCGTCATGGTCGCACCCTTGATGCCCTTCAGGTTATGTTCTCTTTGCTGGTGAGCCGCAAACTTGGCTTTAGGTATCCGGTTGTAGTGGACGTAGAGGGATACAAGAGTCGCCGTCAGGACAAGGTTGCTTCCATGGCTCAGTCTGCTGCCGAGCGTGCCATCCGCACTCATAAGAGTGTTTCGCTTCCGCCCATGAATGCCTACGAGCGTCGACTGGTTCACATTGCACTTCGTGGCAATGATGCCGTCGATACTCATTCTGAGGGTTCTGACCCTGATCGCCATGTGGTGATTGTTGCTCGATAATCTACTCGAGTTTATGCTAAGGGGACGTGGTTTCCACGTCCCCTTTTTTTGTCAAAAGTTCTTGATACACTGATTTTTGTCAGAAAGGAGCTTTCGTTGTTAGTACTTACTGATCAGCAGGCTGACGAGATGTTGAGTCGTCTAACTTCCTATTGCAAAGAGTATTCCTTGAGCGTAACTGATGTTGAGCTGAGGAAATGTATTCAGCATTTGGATTTGGTTCTAGAAACAAATAAGACAACCAATCTCACCCGTATTCTTAACGTAGAAGATGCTGCAGTACTTCATATCCTCGACTCACTTGTTTTGCTCCCCTATATCAACAAGGCTCCTGAGGGAGCTTTGCTCGATATGGGAACAGGTGCGGGCTTCCCTGGTATTCCATTAACCATAACCACGCATCGTAAAGCTACTTATATTGACTCTGTTGGCAAGAAGGTTGATGCGGTTAATTCCTTTGTCCATGCTCTTGGATTGAAACATGCTCATGCGGTTCATGATCGTCTTGAAGAATATGCTCGAAGCCATAAGAAGCAGTTCTCTGTTGTAACCGCCCGCGCACTGGCCCCTCTACCGATTCTTGTTGAGTATGCGGCTCCGTATCTGAAGGATGGAGGGCTATTTGTTATAACCAAGGGCAATCCTTCGGATGAGGAGCTTGCTTCCGGCATGTCAGCAGCTAAGATTTGCGGCTTCACTTTGCTTCTGAATGACGCAATCGATTTGCCTGAGGGCTTGGGCCACAGGGAGTTCATTGTTCTTAAGAAGAGTCATCCAGCATCCGTTTCATTGCCTCGTGCAAATGGCGTGGCAAAGAAGAATCCGCTTGCCTAGATGTTTCACGTGAAACATAATGGATACTAACAACTTGCAGTGTTTCACGTGAAACATGGCGGTTGATATCGATTCGGAATGTTTCACGTGAAACATCCTCCGTTTGACAGCTTTAATACACACCAGGAGGGACCGTGGGATTTCGCGACGTTAAGCGTTCTAAGAGCGCAAAAGACACGCGTATCATTGCAATCATCAATCAAAAAGGCGGCGTCGGTAAGTCAACGACGGCTGTAAACCTTGCAGCAGCACTGGGTGAGCAGGGTCGTAAGACACTGATTGTCGATTTTGATCCGCAGGGAAACAGCACCAGTGGATTCGGAATTGAAAAAGAAGACCTTGATCACTGCATCTATGATGCATTGTTGAATGATGTGCCGGCAGAATCGCTTGTTCTTGATACAAATTGTAAAAAGGTATTCGTTATTCCGGCTACAATTCAACTTGCAGGCGCGGAAATTGAGCTCGTAAGCGCAATTGCTCGTGAAACCCGCCTCAAAGATTTGCTTGAGCCGATTCAGGACGAGTTTGACTTTATTTTCATTGACTGTCCTCCTTCGCTCGGCCTGCTTACTATCAACGCTTTGACCGCAGCAGACAGCGTTTTGATTCCGATCCAGTGCGAATATTACGCACTCGAGGGCGTTACGAAGCTGCTTGAGTCAATGAAGATGGTCAAATCACGTCTGAACAAGGGCTTAGACACCTATGGTGTGCTTATGACCATGTATGACTCGCGTACTTCTCTATCGAATCAGGTTGTTGAGGAGGTTCAATCGTACTTTGGTGATAAGGCGTTTAAGACGCTAATCCCCCGTACGGTTAAAATCTCCGAAGCTCCGTCTTTTGGAGAACCGGTAATTACCTATGCACCTCAAAATAAGGGTGCAAAAGCATATATGAACCTTGCAAAAGAGGTGATCAAGCGTGCCTAGTGTAAAGAAACGTGGCGGATTGGGACGTGGACTCAATGCTTTGGTCTCAGAGGCCGAGTATGAGACCGGCGGTTCGGCTGCATCGGCTTCTAATGCTGCATCTGAAACAAAACTACCTATTGAGGATATCGTTCCCAACCCTAATCAGCCGCGAATTCACTTTAATGAAACTGAACTTCGCGAGTTGAGCGAGTCAATCCAAGAACATGGCGTTTTGCAGCCGCTTTTGGTTCGCAAGCATGGAAACGGCTATGAGATCATCGCTGGTGAGCGTCGTTACCAGGCGTCAAAGCTTGCTGGCCTTGAAGAATTGCCAGTCATCATTAAAGAGGTAAATGATGAAGAGATGCTGGAACTTGCTCTTATCGAAAACCTTCAACGTTCAGGTCTGAATCCCGTCGAAGAGGCTAAGGGCTATCGACAGCTCATCGATGCCAGCGGTATGACCCAGGAGGCATTGTCGAAGGCAGTAAGCAAGTCACGCTCTGCAATTACAAACTCACTGCGTCTTCTCGATCTCCCCGAAGTAGTTCAGCAGATGATTTTTGAGGGTAAACTTACTGCTGGTCATGCACGTGCGATTCTTGCAGTTCCCTATGAGGACGCTCGTATTCGACTTGCAGAGAAAGTTGTTACAGAGGGCCTTTCCGTAAGAGCGACAGAAAATCTTGCTCCGTTGTTTTCTGCCGGAGAGACACCTAAGACGCCGAGGCCTGCAACGCCTCAGTCTTTTAAAAAGGCTGCCCGCGTGCTTCGTCAGGTTTTTAATACCAACGTGCGTGTGAAGAGCTCGCGTGGAAAGAATAAGATTGAGATTGAGTTTAAAGACGAGGAAGAGCTCTCTCGTATTCTTGGCGAAATGATTCAGTTTGATCAAGGAGGCCAAGATGAGGAATAAGAGTTTAACAGCGATTGCATTGGTGACGACTGTCGCGGCTGGTGCCTTTGCTGGCTATAGGATCGCGACAGACGATGAACTGCGAGGTCGTTTGCTTCGTGGCGCGCAAGATATCGTCGATACTTCCAAAAAGAAAATGGATGTTATGACCGAAGATGTTGCCATGCGTACTGCTCAGGTAACGAAGAATCCCAAGATTAACCAAAGTTGGGTTAGCAACCAATGGGAAAATGTAGGTTATTAGGTACCTAACAATTACTCAGCATATTTTGAGGGGTCCTTGTCTGATTCACGAGACAAGGACCCCTTATTTTGGCCGTAAAAAATGGGACAGGTAGCAGCTGATTCAAAATTAATGTCAATAATTGAAACGACCCCGGTTGCATATTCTGCAACCGGGGTCGTTCGATGTTTCACATGAAACGTTTTGGGGTGCAGCTCCCCTATGCGTTCTTCTGAACTTTGAAGCGCTGCTTAAGCTGTCCGCAAGCAGCGTCAATATCATTACCACGGGAGTTGCGAATCGTGGTCTCGATGCCACGGGACTCAAGACGACGCTGAAGATCCTCAACCTTATGAATCGGCGAAGGCTTGAGCGGGCTGCCCTCGATGTCGTTAAGCTGAATCAGGTTAACGTGGCACAACGTTCCCTCGCAGAAGTCGCAGAGCGCCTGCATCTCGGGATTCGTATCGTTGACGCCTTCGATCATGGCATACTCATAGGTCGGGCGGCGGCCAGTCTTCTCGGTGTAGAGTTGAAGCGCCTCGTGTAGGCGAAGTAGCGTGTACTTCTTAACACCGGGCATAAGCTTATTGCGTGTCGACTGGATGGCGGAATGCAGGGAAACGGCAAGCGTGAACTGTTCAGGGATGTCGGCAAATTTGCGAATACCGGGAATAACGCCGCTGGTAGAGACGGTGAGGTGACGAGCACCGATACCGATGCCATCGGGGTCGTTGAGGATTCGCAACGCCTTGAGAACCTCGTCGTAGTTGGCAAACGGCTCGCCCTGGCCCATGAAGACAACGCTCGTGGCGCGCTCGCCAAAGTCGTTGGATGCATGAAGTACCTGGTCGACGATCTCTTGAGCGGTCAGAGATCGCTTGAGGCCGTTGAGACCGGTAGCGCAAAAGGCACAGCCCATGCCGCAGCCTGCCTGGGTGGAAACGCAGACGGAAAGCTTGTTACGACGGGGCATGCCGACAGTCTCGACGGAAACGCCGTCGTGGTATTCGAGCAGATACTTGCGCGAGCCATCTCTGGAAACCTGCTTGGTGAGTTCAGTGGGCGTGTCAAAGGCAAAAGCCTCTTTAAGCTGCTCGCGGAAAGCCTTGGGAATGTTGGTCATATCGTCAAACGAACAAACGTTCTTCTCAAAGACCCATTCGATGAGCTGCTTCGCGCGGAAGGCTGGCTGGCCAAGTTCGGCCACGAGCTCGCGAATATCGTTTTGGCTCAAGTCGCGAATGTCCTGAGATTTAGTCCTGGGATTCATGGAAGCCTTTCGATTTTGGGGAAACGTAGAGGGTATCGCTACAATATGGTATCAGCTGCAGAAATTATAGAGGAGGAGTCTGCCCATGCCGGGTAAAAGCCTAGAGAACATGCACGTAGCGGTCTTGGCGGGCGGTCATTCCGCTGAGCGCGAGATCTCGCTCAATTCGGGAAAGAACGTTGTGGTGGCACTGAAGGAAGCCGGCTACACCTCGGTGGAGCTGCTCGACACGGCCGCTGATGATTTTATGGTAACCATGGCGACCGGCGGCTTTGACGTGGCGTTTATCGCCATGCACGGTGCCGGCGGCGAGGATGGCGCCATGCAGGGTGCCATGGAGACCCTGGGTATCCCCTACACGGCCTCGGGCGTGCTTGCCAGCGCCTGCGGTGCCGACAAGGAGGTCTCTAAGCTCTTATACGCCAAGGCGGGCATCCCCATTGCCCCCGGCCTTGCGCTCGAGGTGGGCGATGAAGTCGATATCGATCATATCGTCGAGGTTTGTGGCGAGCGCTGCTTTGTGAAGCCGGCCGTCAACGGTTCCAGCTATGGCATTTCCCTGGTCCATGAGCCCTCCGAGCTGCCCGCGGCAATTGCCAAGGCGTTTGAGTACGGCGACAAAGTGCTGGTCGAGAAGTGCATCGAGGGTACCGAGATCACCGTCGGCGTGTACGGCGAGGACGACGTGCGCGCCCTGCCGATTGTCGAGATTCGCAAGCCCGAGGACTGTGAGTTCTACGATCTGGACGTGAAGTATGTCGACCCTACGGACATCCATCGTATTCCGGCGCAGATTTCACCCGAGAATTACGCTCGCGCTCAGGAGCTTGCCTGTGCTGCTCACAAGGCCCTCGGTTGCCTGGGCATCTCGCGCAGCGATTTTATCGTGAGCGAGGACGGCCCCGTCATCCTCGAGACCAACACCATTCCCGGCATGACCGATACGTCGCTGTATCCGGATGAGATTCGCCACACCGACGACATGACGTTCCCGCAGGTCTGTGACAGCCTGATCCGTATGGGCCTTCGTCGAGCGGGCATTGCATGCTAATCGAGGACGCGGTTTCGTCAGGAACGCCGCAGTTTGTCATCGACTCCTATGCCACGCTTGCCGAACGCGCCAAAACGCAGTCCTTCGGCCTTATCGAGGAAGATGTGATTGTCCTCGATACCGAGACCACAGGTCTTTCGGTGCAGGACAACGAGCTGATCGAGATCTCGGCGGCCCGTCTTTCGGGCCGCGAGATCGTCGACCGCTTCGATACCTTCGTGCATCCCAAGCAGCTAATTCCCGCCGAGATTACCGAGCTCACGAGCATTACAAATGCCGATGTGGCAGATGCCCCGTCGGCCGCTGAGGCCGTCGCCGCTCTCGCCGATTTTGTCGGTGGTTGCCCGGTGATCGCACATAACGCCACGTTCGATCGCTCGTTTATCGAGTCGGTCAAAGGCGGCGTCAACGTGAGCGATATCTGGATCGATTCGCTGGCGCTGTCGCGCATCGCGCTTCCGCGCCTGGCCTCGCACAAGCTGTCTTTTATGGCCGATCTGTTTGGCTGTGACTCGGTATCACACCGTGCCAATGCCGACGTCGACGCCCTGTGTGGCGTATGGCGTGTGTTGCTCGTGGCGCTCACCGACTTGCCCCAGGGCCTCATGGCGCGCCTAGCCGACATGCATCCGGATGTGCCTTGGTCCTATCGTCCTATCTTCTCATTCTTGGCGGGGCAGAACCCTGGTTCTATCTTCTCTCTCAGCGCCGCTCGTGCTGACGTTCTCAAGGCCGATCGCGCCGACGATCGGGTGGACGCCGACGAACTGCCGGTCCTCAAGATGCCGAGTCGTGAGGAGATTGAGACAGACTATGCGCCGGGTGGCCTGGTCAATCGCATGTATCCCACTTACGAGCCGCGTGATGAGCAGATCGCGATGGCGCTCGAGGTCCGCGATGCGCTGGTCACGGGCACACATCGCGTAATTGAGGCGGGCACGGGCGTCGGCAAATCGATGGCCTATCTGGTGCCTTTTGCCGAGGCAGCACGCCGTAACAACATCACGGTTGGTATTGCGACCAAATCGAACAATCTTGCCGACCAGCTCATGTACCATGAGCTGCCAAAACTTGCCGAGCAACTGGACGGTGGTCTGTCATTTTGCGCTCTCAAGGGCTATGACCACTATCCGTGCCTGCGCAAGCTTGAGCGCATGAGCCGAGGCCAGGTCGAGATTACCACCAAGCGCGATCCGGCGGACACGCTCACGGCGGTCGCGGTCATTATGGCGTACGTCTGCCAATCAGCCGATGGCGACCTCGACTCGCTCGGCATTCGGTGGCGCAGCGTCAACCGTCCCGACTTTACGACGGCCTCGCGCGAGTGTGCTCGTCGCCTCTGCCCGTTTTTCCCTGATAAATGTTTGGTCCACGGCGCTCGCCGTCGTGCGGCGCATGCCGATGTGGTGGTCACCAACCATTCCCTGCTGTTCCGCAATGTCGCGGCCGAGGGCAGGATTTTACCTCCGATTCGTCATTGGGTAATCGACGAGGCCCATTCCATCGAGCGCGAGGCGCGCCGCCAGTGGGCGCGCGTGGTGTCGGCGGACGAATCACGCGTTCTGTTTGAGCGCCTGGGTGGCTCGAGCACCGGCGCGCTAAGCCAGGTTTCCCGTGATTTGGCAACCTCCGAGGGCTCTACGCTCTATCTGGGCCTTACTGCCAAGGCGACGTCGACGGTTGCGCGCGCGAGCATGGCAATCGCCGACGTGTTCGATGGCGTTCGCGAGCTCGGCCGCCGTGCGCGTGGGGGTTATGACAATGCCAATCTATGGATTGGCCCCGAGCTGCGCGAATCTGACGACTGGCATGATTTCTTACAGTCGGCCTACACTGGCATCGACGCATTGGAACAGGCTGACAAGAGCGTCGACGCGCTGGTGCAAGCCGTCGCCGCCGACAAGCCCGAGGTTGTTGTTGACCTGGGTGATATCTCGCGTCGCCTGCACGAGCTGGTCGAGAACCTCAAACTCATCATTGATGGCACCGATGAACACTACGTGTATTCGCTGCAGGTCAATCGCAGGCTGCGTGCCGGCGGAGAGTCGATGACCGCAGAGCGCATCGACATTGGCGAGGCCTTGGCAACCGAGTGGCTGCCCGAGGTTCACACGGCTATCTTTGCCTCGGCGACTATGACGGTGTCCAAAAGCTTTGAACACTTTAACCATGCGGTCGGCCTCGATCGCATCGGTGCTTCAACATCCTCATCGCTGCACTTGGACTCGAGCTACGACTTCGATTCGAACATGGCTGTAGTCGTTGCGGGCGATATCCCCGATCCGCGCGATCGCGAGAGCTATCTTACGGCGCTCGAGCGCGTGCTGGTCGACGCCCATCTTGCCATGGGCGGATCGGTGCTCACACTGTTCACCAATCGGCGCGACATGGAAGACCTGTACGCCCGCGTTGAGCCCAAGATGGCCCGTGCGGGTCTGGAGCTCGACTGCCAGCAGCGCAACTCATCTCCTCGTCGCCTGCGCGACCGGTTTATCAACGAGCCGACCTCGTCGCTTTTTGCGCTTAAGACCTTCTGGGAGGGGTTTGACGCCAGCGGCGAGACGCTGCGTTGCGTCATCATTCCCAAGCTGCCGTTCTCGAGCCCCACGGACCCGCTCTCGTGCGAGCGCAACCTGCGCGAAGACCGCGCTTGGGCGCGCTATTCGCTGCCCGAGGCGGTGCTCGAGGTTAAGCAGGCGGCCGGCCGCCTTATCCGCTCGTCGACCGATTGCGGCGTGCTGATTCTGGCCGACCCGCGCCTGGTGACGAAGGGCTACGGAAAGAAGTTCTTAACGTCGCTGCCCACGAGCTCCTACCAGCGCATCGAATCGGCGCAGATCGGTCACTATCTGCAACTGTGGCGCGCACGTCACGAGCGGCGGCGCTAAAGCGGACAGACGAGGGTTTTTGCCATATCGCACAGACGCTTTGACAGGGCGGGGTCATCCAAGATGCGGATGGCTCCGCCCGCTGCGATTACCTGGCTCAGTAGCCAACGCTCGGAGCCGTAATGCACGGTTACCGTTGCCATGTCTGCCCCGCTGCGCTCGATTAGGGTGATGCCGGCCCAGTCCAGATGCTCCGCCATATCGAATGGCATCAAGAGCTTTGCGCTACGCTGCGTCCGGGCAAGGGAATCGTGGAGGGATGCGACGCCCGGTGTGTGAGGCACGACGGAGTCTTCCGTCAAGGTGAGTCCCTCGATTTTATCCATGCGATAGGTGCGCTGCTCATCGATCGCGATGTCCCAGGCAATCAGGTATGTTTGGTCGCCGTTTGCCGTAATGCGCAAGGGGTCGACCAGACGCTCGCGTGGCCGCGCATCGTCCATCGAGCGATACGAGATGCGGCAACGAACACCGTCCTGAATGGCGCAGCTCAGCTGCTGCCAGTGCGACCCGTGGTTGACGGTGTCAAAGACGCGCTGGTTATAGCCGAGCTCTTCGGGCAGAAGGGCATGTCGAATCCGAGCTGCCGTCTGCGGCTCGATCCCCAACGATTCAAGTTCATGGTTGAGCACAGCGCCCTCGGCGGCACTCAGGCGCAACGGTAGAACACGCCCGGCGTCGCCGGTGAGGACCACACGCTCGCCGCGGCATTCGCAGATGATGCGCGCGCCCGATTCTCGGTCCGCGAGCGTCGAGACGATCTCGAGAATCTCGTCGAGCGACACCCCTGTGATGTCAAAGCGGCTGCAAATCTCGGCTCGTGTCATGCCGCTCTCGCCGGCGGCGTAGAGGGCCTCCATGATGTCGATGGCGCGCGAGAGTCTCTGCTCGCTGGTGAGTTTACGCACGGGCATGCTCGTGCACCGTCCTTTCAATGAGGCGGTTCCACGCCTGCTTGAGCGATTTGGGGGCCACGGGCCTCATGCCGTCCACGGCGTGGGCCATGCAAAATGAGGCGGCGGCTTCAAGGTCACGCACGTCAACGGTCCAGGTCCATCCCGCATCGGTGTGTGCGAGCTCACCTCGCCCGCGCGTGAGGCCGTTGATCATATCGATCTGCGTCTGAGGGGCGAACGAGAACGTGGCTGCAACGGGCGGTCGGTCGGCAAAATCGAATTCAAAGAACAGATAGTCGTTGAGATTGAAGTCCGCAGGGATGGCGTAGGCCTTCGAAGGACGCCATGCGCGAACGATACGGTCGCAGCGGAATGTCCTGATGTCGTCGGTGGCATTGTCGAGGCCGCAGAAGTACGCAACGCCCTCGCGCTCGAACATGCCGTAGACGCAGACGGTACGCTCTTTCTGCTCACCGCGTCCGTTCTGATATAAAAATCGCAGCGCGCATCGCTCGGCAAAGGCGCTCCATACCGCATCGACGGTGGGAGAGCGGCGGATTGGTGCTTCGTCCACCGTCGTCCTACCGGTGAGATAGGCAATCTTGGAGCGAATATCGGCAAGCGGTGCGGCAAAAGTGGATGAGCCGGCCGCTAGTGTCTGGTCGATGGCGTTGAGCAGGATATCGGCGTCGTCTGCGGTGATGAGGCCGCCTGCCGCAAACGTGTGCTCGCGGTCGATTGTCCATGAGCTTTCCTCGGTCTCCTGCGCGCCGGCGGGGCGAACCTCCTTGATTAAGATGCCACGCTCGAGCAGTTTGTCACGATCGCGCCGAAACTTGCGCTTATCCGAGTCGATGTTGCTCGAGCCATATCCCAGGTCAGAATCCAAGACGATCTGCTCGGTCGTCAGCGGTTCGGGGGAGCTGTTGAGCACAAAGAAAAGATTGAGGATGCGCTGGGCCGTTTTATCGAAACTGGGCTCCGAATTCCCCTTTTTAATTGTCGCGGTCGCGTCGCTTGCCGTCATAGAGTCCTCGCATGAGAAAGTGGTTTGCTGCCATGATTTTAGTCCGATATGGAGATTAGGCTATATCCTTGTCCGCTCGGGGCGTTAAGATGGCCCGAATTCGGTCGTTTGCGCTCGCTCGGGGTATACTTTCGACTATATACGGTTCTAATGTGCATGCATTGGGCCTATTTGTCGGATTATGGATGTGGAGCGCACATGGCGAACACCCAGAACTATATTAACCACCTGCTGCAGAACACCGGCATCACGCCGGCATGCAGCGAAGAAGAGCGCTTGGCTGCCGAGGATATCTCTCAGATCTTCCGCAACCACGGCTTTGATCCCGAGGTTCAGGAGTTCAATGCCCCGGCGCCCAGTAGGTTGGCATTTGCCGTTACCGGTATTCTTGCGTTTGCCGGTGCCCTGCTGATGGGTATCGGTGGCGGTATCGGCTTGGTCGGCACCTTGCTGACCATTGTCGGCGCCGTTCTTTACGTGCTCGAACGCACAGGGCACCCCGTGGTTTCGCGCCTGGGCAAGACGGGCGTGAGCCAAAATGTCATCGCCTACCACAAGGCCTCGGGCCCGCTCGCGTCTCCGCGTAACCGCCCGGTGGTCGTTGTCGCACACTACGACTCTCCCCGTGCTGAGCTGCTCGCCCGCGAGCCCTATGCTTCGTATCGTGCGCTCATCGCCAAGCTGTTGCCTGTTGCCACGGTTGCCCCTGCTGCCGTTGCCATCCTGCGCATCCTGCCGCTCCCCGGCGCGCTCAAGGTTCTGCTGTGGATTGTCGCGATCCTCGCTTCCCTCGTTGCACTTGCCAACGCGGCAAACATTATCTCTAACCGCCACATTCTTCCCTATACGTCCGGCGCGGTGTGCAACAAATCTTCTGTCGCCGCTATGCTCGGCGTTATGGACAACGTTGCTCCCTTCCAGGGCGACAACGAGTTTCCCGACGATGTTCCGTTCGATACCTATTTTGGGGAGCAGAAGCGTCGTGCCGAGGAGATGGCGCGCGCAGCAGCGGAGTATGCCGCGGCCCAGCAGCAAAACGACTACGGCAACACCATCGAGTATGAAGAGCCTACCTACGCCGAGGACGAGTTCGGTCAGCCGATTGCTCCCGACGCTCAGGCCGAGCCCGAACAGGATGAGGCTTTCGACGAGCAGATCGAGGGCTTTGAGGGTGCGTCTGCCGACGAGACGCTGATTGGCGTCATCGTGCCCGAGGATCAGAATCAGGCTGTCCAGGCCGAAGAGTTCAATGACGGGGTTCCCGCTGCCGAGCCGGCGGAGGAGCCTGCCGCGGCCGAGCCCGAGCCCAAGCTCTATCGCAACGCCGCCGGCAACATCCGCTTTGGTTCGGATGCCATCCGTGCGCTCGGAATGCTTCCCGAGTCCTGCGCGCTCGATTACGAGGAGGGCGAGGAGCCGACGTTTGAGCCCGAGCCTGCCCCCGTCGTGACTGCGCCTGCGCCCGCTGTCACCGTGGATGATGAGTCTGCCGCGGTTACCGCTGCCGTTGCCGAGCCCGAGGCGGTGTCCGCGATCGATCCCGCGGCAGGACTGGACATTTTGGCTCCCGCCGCGCCGGCGCAAGACGTTGCGGACGAGTCTGACGACGATTACGTTGAACAGCCGAGGCGCGTGTCTTACGAGAGCGATACTGATTTCTCGGCCGAGATTCCCGCGGCAACGCCCCATGCCGACATTGCATCCGCGTTCTCGTCGATTGGCGCCAGCGCTTCCAACTTCTTTAAGGGTGCGCTTGCAAAGGGCAAGAAATTTGTCGACGATTTCGAGGAGAAGCGCGCTGCCGCACGCGAGGCTGCCGAGCAGGAGGCTATCGCTCAGCAGCAGGCAGCCGAGGCGGCACGTGAGCACGCGGCGCAAGAGTTCGAGCAGAACGAGGCTATGCAGTCCGCGCCCGTCGACGCCGCCGAAGCTACAACGTCCTTTGAGTCCCAGCAACCGGCGTCCGCGGATGTTGTTGAGGCGACGACGTCTTTCGAGGCTCAGGAGCACGTCGATAGCACCATGTCGTTTGATGCCGCGCAGTTCGATTCCACGATAACGTTTGAAAAGCAGGGCACCGCGATTGCCGAGCCCCTTCCTGTTTCCGATGAGCAGGGCGACGCGGCAGACGATGACGAGCCTATTGATGCTGCCGAAATCCAAGATGTCGCCGAGGACGAGTCCGTTGAGGCCAGCTCTGACGAAGAGCAATACGCGGCAGCCGATCAAGGTGATTCGACCGAGGTCGAGCAGGAGGAAGTGCCTGCGGTTTCCGAGACTCCCGAGACGGATGAGTCGAGGCCTTACTCCACGCAGATTTTCACCATGCCGACCCCGAGTGGTTCCGGTGCCACGGTTGCCAATGTCGCTCCCACTCAGGACGAAACGGTCGATTCCCTTATGGCCCAGATTTCCTCCCAGGCATCGCCGCGTCCGCAGATGAATGTTCCCGATCCGGCGTCGGCACCGTCGCCTGCACCTTCCTCGTCTCCGCTGGCTTCGGTCCCCGATCCGTCGCTGTCGTCCATGAAGCAGGCAAACGTTGCGTCTCGCACGTCGCTGTTCGACCTTCCCGACCCCTCCGCACAGGTCAACGATCCCTTTGCTACTGCCCAGGGTCCCGAACCCACATCGGCACCCGTTGCGCCTCCTATGCCCGTTGCGTCGGGCGCGCAGCCGATCGAGACCATTTCGGCTCCCGCCCCGGCGGCACCCAAGTCTCGTAAGCGCGGCCTGGGTGGCCTGTTCGGTCGTAAAAAGAAAAACGAGCAGGACAGCATGAGTGACTGGCTGGGCGTCGAAGACGATTACGATGCCAAGAAGTCCGGTCGCGGTATCGGTTCGTGGGATAACTTCGAGGACGATAACGATGGCTGGAAGGGTGGCGCTACGTCTTCCGATAGCGCTTCTTCCGAAGATATGCTCTCGGCTGTCGCCTCTATGGGCGATGATGAGCTGCTCGGTCACGATATCTGGTTTGTGGCAACGGGCGCCTCGGATTGTGATGGCGCCGGCATGAAGGCCTTCTTGGCTTCGCATCGCGATAAGCTCCGCGGCGTATTCTTTATCAATCTTGAATCCGTCGGTGCCGGTAGGCTTTCGGTTGTGACGGTCGAGGGCGAACAACAGTTGCTCAAGGGCGATCGCCGCATCATGAACCTGGTCAGCAAGGTCTGCAAGTCGTTCCATGTCGATTGTGGCGCGCTCGAGATGCCCTATGCCAAGACCGATGCCTATGCCGCGCTCGAGGCGAGCCGCCGAGCCCTCACCATCGCCGGCGTGGACGGCACGCGTCTGGCTTGCGCTCGTACCGAGGACGACCTGCCCCACAATGTCAACCCGACGAACATTGCCACGGTATCCGAGGTCGTGACCGAGGTTATCCGCCGTTCGTAGACGGAGCTCTAAGGAGTCAACGTGTTTTCGTATATTAAGCGCCATTGGCCTGTCTACGTGATTTTGACCTTGATTGCCATTGCGTTAGGATTTGGGGCCGCCTACATCGTGGGTGCGAAGGGCTCGACCCCCGCCTCCGCAATCAGCGAAGAGGTGGAGCAAGAACAGAGCACGGGTGCCGATGGGATTCCTGAGTCCGAGCAAGCAATCGTTGATGGTGGATCTTCGTCTGCAGAGTAGATACGGCGATTTACATGATTGAAAGCGGGCGAGCCAGGGGGACTGGCTCGCCCGCTTTTTCATCGCGCTAGCGCTTCTTTGGGATCGACCTAAGGCGAGCGAACCATAGGGCTGCGGCACCCGAGGTCAGGAGCGCGGTGATGCAAGCGGCGATGGGAACTGATCCTGTTGCCGGTAGGTCCTGCGGTAGGGTACAGCGTTGAATGACACGGTCCTCGTCATGTGACTCAAGTTTATCGCCGCCGCCGTTGCGGCAAAGATCGACGCGCGCGCTGTTGGTGAGTGCGGTTTGGGGCGTATAAGCCGACGTTGCCTGCATATGTACGACTGCGCCCCGAGCGTCTGTGCCAAGGATTGCTTTGGCATCGTCAAGGTCGTCGTGCTCATCTTTGAGATCATCGCGGGTCCAAGAATCCGCATCGCTTCGAGTCGTAAAGTCGGCGGCTACCGCACCGTATTCAATTCGAATGCCTGTTACGACGGTATTGGATGCAAGGTCGAGCTCTTCCGCCTCGAGTGTGGTGGATTCCGTGGTCGAGACATCCGCCTTCCAGAGGCGCCAGCCGTCGTAATCGACGAGGCGACAGTCCTCACCAAGGCTCTCTTTTACTTCGTCGGACTCAAGCCAAGGATTTTCGTGCCCATCGTCAAGCGTCGCGTTTGCCGGCTCATCGACGTCTGTCGAGTCCAACGGCGTCGTGCGATACCATACGTTGCACAGACCGTTGAGGTCGCCGATGGCGACGGGGGTTTCGATTGAGGTGAATCTCGCTGTGCCGTCTTTGGCGCACTCAAGATCATCGGTAATCGTAAACTCATCAACCCAAGTAGCGGAATCGTTTCGAGCATCGATGGTATAGGAGAAAAGCCCATCACTATTGGTTTGCGTCGTGGCGCGGTTTTTACCATCGCCGTTAGCCAACAGGCCCTTTTCGATAGGTTGGACAAGTTCCTGACGCTTGTCGACCTGTCCCTTGATCTCGATGGGCGCATCCTTCATCGCGACGGTTTGGACTTCTCCCGTATCCTTTATTTCAAACGTTATCTCCTCGGCAAGGTCATAGGTCCGCGGAGACATCATTTCGCGCAACGAGTAGGTGCCGGGTGCAAGATGTTCGACGCGATGCGGCTTGTCGGATGAGGTCCAGGAGTCTATTTCGGTTTTATCGGGACCATATAAGGTGAGCTGTGCGCCTTTCACTTCCTGCTCTCCGCTTGCATCGACCTTGGAGATATCAACCTTGGTGTAATCGTCGGATACGTTAAGCCGTGCTTCTACAACGGGTGTTTTCTGGTCGGCATAAGTAAGGTCGACAATATGGGTTGTCTGATCGAGCAAGAAGCCTGCCGGCGCTTGAGTCTCGACAACCTCGTAGCGTGCGGTGCCAGATCCCAGCGGGAGGTCGTCCGCGCGTGCTTCTCCAGTTTCATCCGTCGTGACGGTAGCGACAGTCTCACCGTCGAGTGCGGCAATGCTACCGTCGGGGCGCACGATATCACCCGAGGCACGGATCTCAAAGATGGCGCCCGCGAGGCTGCTGCCGTCTACGGCATCGGTTTTAACGATCCTGATGTTTCCGGTCGCGGCGTGGTCATAATACGAGACGATTGCAACGGGCGTTAGGTTTATATCGGCGGGTATGTTTACCTCGATCTCTCCGCCGACAAGATAGGGCTCTTTGGCCGAGGTTTCGCGTACATAATAGGTGCCCGGCACGAGCGATTCGGGCAGTGTGACGGTGCCGGTCGCGTCAGTCGTAAAGGTGTCCATTACGTTATGTGCTGGATACCAGCAAGTTTGTGAGACAGGTTCGTGATTGCTGTCGAGGAGTTGGAAGGTGAATCCGGCTAGGGGAACAGAAGCGCCTGTTTGGGCATCGCGTTTTACAATCTGGAGATGCGTCGACAGAGCGTGGTTGTCCACGATATATTGAAGCTCGGCGCCGTCGGAAATCTGATTGGCCTCGACGGTCCATTCCCCCGCACGTTTAAAACCCTCGGGGACGGTTTCCGGAACCTCACGAACCGTGTAGCCGGCGCGGTCGTATGGGACGGCTCCGTGGACACCGGCGGGTCGCTTGCCTGTGCCGAACCATGCTTCGGGCTGATCTTCGGTGGAGGCAAAGCCATAGATGTTTGTGGTCAGTGTGCCAACAACCTGCTGAGAGCTGTTGCTGACAACCTCAAAGACAACACCACCCGCCGGCTGCTCCAGGCCGGATTGGTCGCTATTGCCGTAATCCTTGAATTTGGAAATCTCAAGGTCAAACGCAATGGGGATATCGGAAATGCGAGATTCGATCTCGACCACGCCTGAATCGCCGAGCTGGTCGGCTCCAACGGTATAGGTCCAGCTGTCGTTGGATGGCAGGTAGCCCTCGGGGGCTTTTGATTCGTAGATGGTAAAGGTTCCTAAGGGGACATCGGCGAGGGTGGCCTGACCGCTTTCGTCGGTCGTGAGGATTTGCGCCCATCCAGGGGTTGATTGTGACACACACGTGAACTCTGCTCCTGCGAGTGAAGATCCCGCCTGGGGGCCGGCATTCGTCGCGGCATCGAGTTTTACGATATGCAGGTTGATGATGCCGGGCTGTTCATCAATGGCGACCTGTCCACCGTCATTCCCCGTGGTAAAGGCGATGCGATCACGACGGGGGACATAGCCGGCCGGCGCCTTCGTTTCAACTAGGTAGTATGCAGTGTTGGGCAGAAGAGTTGCTTGCGCCCGACCGTTGCTGTCCATCTGGATGGTGCCGACACGCGCGCCGCTGGCGCTCTCAAAAATATCGAATGTTGCCCCGTCAAACTGATAAGTATTGTTTCCGCTGGTAATGGCAGCGTTTGCAGACTGCTTTTGGAAGGAAACAGAGACCGCCGGCAGTACATAGAGCATGTCCTGACGTTTGCTGCCGCCCGATACGGCTCCTAGATAGCGTCGCGCGCGGTGCGGAGCGGCTTTGATGTTTCCTGATTTTGCGCTGTCGTGGAGCCACCGCGCCGCCGCCACGACTTCATTGTCGGCGGTAAAGTGCCCGCTCTTGGTTTTGCCCTGAGCGGTCGTGTAGGAATAGGTACCGTCGACATGGGTAGTGCCGTTGAGCATCCATACGGCAAGCTGGGTTGCGGCGCGGGCGCGATCGGGTGAAAGATGGTAACCGCCAAACGACGTGGCGGTAGGATATCCGTGACAAACGATTGCCGCGAACTCGTCGTCGAGCCACACCCAGCCTTGATCAAAGTTGAGCCATGGGCCGCCCGGCTTGGTGGGGCCGGGGCGCTCCTGGTTCATGCAGTAGGCAATCGAGGCGTCTTGAGCTTCATACTTGCCGATGAAGAAGGGCCCACAATCATCGCTAATAGTGCGGAAGCCGAGCTGACCGTAGCCATCGACGGCAAATGCGGCTCCCGGTGTCAGGCAGCCGAAAAGCAGGAAGAGGAGCAGGAGCAGCGGACCTGTTGCGATTGCGCTGTGGACAGAGTGCGTGGGTGCGTTGGACATGGCTGCTCCTTATCCCTCGTGCGCCGCACGGGGAGGCTGCGACGCGTAGGATGAGGCTACCCCCGAGGTTCATGCGGGTAAGTACCGGAGCCTGACCAAAAGCTTGCCCAATTCCTGACAAATTGAGCTCAAATACAACAATCAAGCAAAAGCGCAGGTAGAAGATAAGGAGAACAGGAGGTCAAAGGTCCTCATCTCCACAATTGACGCGATTTTCAAACGAATCTCCACAGCTAAAACAAGCATCGCCACCCTTGTATCGAACAAGACAACCGCGTTATACTAGCCAACACACAAGCGGGCATCGCCAAGTGGTAAGGCATCAGCTTCCCAAGCTGACACTCGCGGGTTCGAGTCCCGTTGCCCGCTCCAGCTAGAAGCACAAGCACGGCACCATTACGGTGCCGTGCTTTTTTCAATAAAGCGCCGGGACTCGAACCCGACAGGGTGCGAGCGTAAAGCAAACGCGAAGCGTTTGTAGCGAGCAGGCGAAGGCGCCGACAGGCGCCTGAAGCCGGTGCGGATTTGCGAAGCAAATACGCGGATGTCCCGTTGCCCGCTCCATCGAGTGCGGGAGACATGGGGACGGCCAATTCAACAAAGTCTTCCCCCGCGGCTTCGTGAGGCTGAGGGGCTCGCCTGAAGCCGGTGCGGATTTGCGAAGCAAATGCGCAGATGTCCCGTTGCCCGCTCCAATTCCAAAATGTTAGGTTAATGCCTGCTGCCCATACTTGTACCTGCGCACGGTACAATGGTTGGGTTACGACCAACGTGCCAATAACCAAAAAGGAGCCGCTATGATCGATCGCTATACCCGCCCGGAGATGGGACACATCTTCTCCCTCGAGAACAAGTACGCCATTTGGCAGGAAATCGAGGTTCTGGCCTGCGAGGCCCAGGCGGAGCTCGGCAAGATCGGTATTTCCAAAGACGAGGCCCAGTGGATCCGCGACCATGCCAACTTTGAGAAGGCGAAGGTCGATGAGATCGAGGAAGTCACGCGCCACGACGTCATTGCCTTCCTGACCAACATGAAGGAATACATCGATGCCGATGTTCCCGAGGGCGACCCCAAGCCCAGCCGCTGGGTTCACTATGGCATGACCAGCTCGGATCTGGGCGACACGGCCCTGTGCTACCAGCTCACCCAGGCCTGCGACCTGATCATCGAGGACGTCAAGAAGCTCGGCGAGATTTGCAAGCGTCGCGCCTTTGAGGAGCGCAACACGCTCTGTGCCGGCCGCACTCATGGCATCCACGCCGAGCCGATGACCTTCGGCATGAAGTTCGGCTCTTGGGCCTGGGAACTCAAGCGCGATCTGGATCGTCTTGAGGACGCCCGCAAGAATGTTGCCTTCGGTGCTATCTCGGGCGCTGTCGGCACGTACAGCTCCATCGAGCCGTTCGTCGAGGAGTACGTCTGCGAGCACCTGGGCCTGGTCCACGATCCTCTGTCCACGCAGGTCATCAGCCGCGACCATCACGCCTATCTCGCCGGCGTTCTCGCCACCACCGCGGCCACCTGTGAGCGCATCGCTACCGAGGTTCGCAATCTGCAGAAGACCGATACACTCGAGGCCGAGGAACCGTTCCGTAAGGGTCAAAAGGGCAGCTCCGCCATGCCGCACAAGCGCAACCCCATCACCATGGAGAAGGTCTGCGGCCTGTCGCGCGTCGTGAAGTCCAACGCCCAGGTTGCCTTCGATAACGTCGCCCTGTGGCACGAGCGTGACATTTCGCACTCCTCTGCCGAGCGCGTCGCCCAGGCCGACAGCTTCATCGCCCTCGACCACATGTTCCAGTGCCTCATCCGCGTTATCGACGGCCTGCAGCTGTATCCCGCCCGCATGATGGCCAACCTCAATAAGACCCGCGGCCTCATCTTCTCTTCCAAGGTACTGCTCGCCCTCGTCGACACGGGCATCACCCGCGAGGACGCGTACGCCATTGTGCAGGAGAACGCCATGGCAACCTGGCGCGAGGTGCAGGATTGTGTCTCCGGCCCCACCTTTAAGGAGCGTCTCGAGGCCGACCCGCGCTGCACCGTCAGTCAGGAGAAGCTCGACGAGATCTTTGATCCGTGGGACTTCCTCACCCGTATCGACACGGTCTTTGATCGTCTGGAGCAGCTGAGCTTCGAGTAGGTTCGGGCATAACGTTAGCTTTTTAGGGCGCTTTGCTGGTAATGTGTGTTGCCGGCAAAGCGCCTCGTTGCATTTAGGGAAAGACGGGGATAATAGTCGTCTCGAATAACATTCTGAGAGGGGATCGCATGATTTCGTTTGATTACAAGCCTCAGGGCGTGTGTGCTCGCAATATTCACCTTGATCTTTCCGATGACGGCAACAAGGTGATGGGCGTTGAGTTTACCGGCGGCTGCGACGGCAATCTCAAGGCTATCTCCAAGCTGGTCGAGGGCGCTCCTGCCGATCGCGTAATCGAGGTTCTCGCCGGTAATACCTGCGGTATGAAAAAGACCTCCTGCGCCGACCAGCTTACACGCGCTATCGAGGCCGCTCGCACCGAGATCGCCTAATGGGTATCGCCGACCACATCAAGAACGGAATATCGCGTCGCGGCTTTGTGCTCGGTGGAGCTGCCGCGGGCGCTGCCACGGTGCTTGCCGGATGCTCGAAAAAAACGGGCACCAGCGATGATGCCGCCGGCGAGCCGCAGGTTATCAAGGATGATTCCAAAATCATCTCGATTACGGATGAGTACGAGGCAGTCGACATCGATCTTGAGCCGGCGGCGTCATGGACGCTGCCTCTGGGTACGCTGCTGTACTACTGCGACGGCGATTACGCCGCGGCGATGATGGCGCCCGCATCGGCACTGCACGCCAACACACTCGGTGTGCTCAACCTGGGCGATGGCTCGCTTACCACATTAATTGAGAATCCTATCGAGGGCACGGGATATGCTTTTTACGATGTCCGTGCCGGCGACGGCGTATTCGCGTGGGTTGAGATGAACTTTGCCAATTCATCGTGGAAGCTCTACGCTCAAAATCTGTCGGGCGCTTCGCTCTCTGGCGACGTGGTTGAGCTCGATCGAGGTGGCAAGGACTATGATCCGCCGCTGTTTACGGCGTTCGGGTCATCAGTCATCTGGTATAAAATGCCCTCGGCAGGTGGCAATAAAACGAGTAGCGATTCGTTTTGCTATCGTCGCTCGCTTGATGAATCCAAGGCCGAGGTAATTTGGAAATCGACGGGCCGCTTTGCATCGGCCCCGCGCGCGAGCGACGGCATTTTGACCATCTCGCCGCGTGTCCGCAACGACGAGGGCGTCTACTACGGCATAACGGCAATCGATCTGACCGACGGCAACAACACCAAACGTGCCCAGCTAGTCCTTCCCTCGTCAGTCTCGCCTTTCGAGGCCGTATATATGGGCGATACCTTCGTGTTTTCTATCGAGGCGGCCTATAGCGGCGTGGGCAGCCTGGGCAATATGGGCACGTATATCGGTAATGAGGGAGGGCCGTACCTCTTTCTGTCACGCGAGCCGCTCGCATGTGCGGCTGGCAAGAAGAATAAATACCTTGTTAAGGTACAGGCGTCGCATTTCCTGATCGACACCTCTGCCAAGACCTATGGCTCGCTGCTGTCGCCCGACCGCGCTTTGGAGTATGGCGATTATCCAGCTACGGCGGGAAAGTCGGACTCATTCCTTACGTACGCCACGGTGCGCAACAGCCAGGGTATACCAGAGACGGTCACTGCACGTCTATTCTCTCTTTAAGCTTAGAGGGGTTAAAAAGGCGCCAACAGGGGAATAAACGCGTTGTAATTGTGAGTACCGCCCGCCGAGCTGCCGCGTCATAGCGGCATCCGGCGGGCTCAGGTGCGTTAAAATGGGCTTGTTCTTAGCTAATTGAGACAGGGGGGCCGTGTTATGGCTTCAGATGCAAAAAAGATTCTGCTGGTCGAGGATGAGAAGGCAATCCGTGACGCCGTCGCTGCCTATCTCGAGCGCGAAGGCTACTGGGTTGTGGGCGTCGGCGACGGCCAGTCCGCGATCGAGGAGTTCGAGAAGCATCAGTTCGACCTGGTCGTGCTCGACCTTATGCTCCCCAAGATTCCCGGCGAGCGCGTTTGCCGCACCATTCGCGATACCTCGGATGTCCCCATCATCATGCTGACGGCTAAGGGCGAGATCGAGGACCGTATTATCGGTCTTGAGCTCGGCGCCGACGACTATCTGATTAAGCCGTTCTCGCCGCGCGAGCTCGTCGCCCGCGTTCGCGCTCTGTTCCGCCGTGCCCATCAGGCCGACGAGCCCGCCGTCGAGGTACTCGACTTCGGCGATCTGGTCATCGATATCTCGGGCCACAAGATCTTGGTCGAGGGCAAGGAAGTCGATCTGACGGCTTCCGAGTTCAAGCTGCTCACCACGCTTGCCCGCCATCCCGGCCGTGTGTATAACCGCATGGAGCTGGTCGAGAAAGTGCTCGGGTATGACTTTGAGGGCTATGAGCGCACCATCGATAGCCACGTGAAGAATCTTCGCGCCAAGCTGGGCGATGATCCCAAGAAGCCCAAGTGGCTCTACACCGTCCATGGCGTCGGCTATCGCTTCGAGGCTCCGGCCAAGACCGATAAGTCGGACGAGAAATAGGGAAATCACACATGACACCTGCGCGCTTTGAAATCGGACAAAAGCACAAGCAGGAGAGCGAGGCGGGTTCCAAGGCTAGTTGGAACACGCCTCGTTCCGATTCACGGCCAACGATGAGCTATCCCTCGCGCATGGCACTTGCTTTTGCTCTGACATCGCTCATGACGGTATTGGTGCTGGTGGGCGTTGTCTCTGTTGTGTGGGGCACGGTCTTTTCGGATTACACACGCTCCAATATCGTCGAAATCGCAAATTCCGCTGCCGAGAAGTTGGCGACCTCATATGAGGAAAACGGTTCCTGGACCGCGGGGGAACTGCGTACGGTTGCGACATCGAGCTTGGTGTCCGATGATCTTGGTATGCAGGTCGTCAATAAAAAGGGCGTCATCGTCTACGACGACTCATGGCCTTCGGCAAGCGCCACCGCCGATGTACGCGAAAACCAGGCTACGACCGACGACACGAGCGGCAAGAGGGCATCGCATAGCCCGGTCTCGTCTGCTCCAACCGACTCCGATAGCGTTGCTAACGTCGAGATTGTAACGTCTTCCGGCGAGCATGTCGGACAGGTAAAGCTGTGGGCCATCGGCTCCGACGCTCTGCTCACCAAGGCGGACTCTGCGTTTAGGGAGAAGACCTTTAACGCCATGGCCCTCGCCGCGGTTGTTGCAATCTGCATTTCGGTCGTTATCGGATCGCTCGTGTCGCGCATGCTCACCAAGCCGATTCATCGCATCACCAGTACCGCAAAGCAAATCCGTGACGGCGACCTGTCGGCTCGCACGGGACTGCGCGGTGATGACGAGATCGATCAGCTGGGTGAGACCTTCGATGAGATGGCCACTTCGCTCGAGAAGGATATGAAACACGAGAAGCGCCTGACCTCAGACGTTGCACACGAGCTTCGCACGCCGCTTATGGCCATGCTCGCAACGGTCGAGGCCATGCAGGATGGCGTGTATCCCACCGACGATGAGCATTTGGAGACCGTTGCTTCCGAGACGCGTCGCCTGGCTCGTCTGGTGCAGCAGATGCTCGACCTGTCGCGCATGGAAAACAGCACGGCTCCGCTCAATCTAGAACCGGTGGACATGGTTCCGTTCGTGCGATCGATTGTGAACGGCCAGGAGCGTCTGTTTGCCGACCGTGACCTTCGTCTTCGCTTTGCAGATGAAACCCAAGGCCACGACGATGTCGTCGAGGCCGATCCCGACATGATCACGCAATGTGTTATCAACCTCATGAGCAACGCCATGCGCTACACCCCCGAGGGCGGTTGGGTTGTGGTGTCGGTGCTCAGTGACCGCAAGCACGTCAGCATTGCCGTTTCTGATACTGGCATCGGTATTGCCAAGGACGATCTGTCGCGCATCTTCGGGCGGTTTTGGCGCGCCGATGCCAGCCGCGCCCGCGAAGCTGGCGGCTTGGGCGTTGGCCTCGCCGTGACCAAGCAGATCGTCGAGCGTCACCATGGCTACATATCCGTGGAGTCGGAGCTTGGAAAGGGTACGACTTTTACAATTCATCTGCCCCGCGAGCACACGGCAGACGCGGCATCTACTACAATGGAGCACTAGCTTTTCGCTATTCGGTGAAGGAGGGGCCGCGTCCCTGCCGCTCCGAGTTTGCGAAAACATGCGGGAAAGAACCCGCATTTCTGTCGTATTTAGGTAAGGAGTGACTCACGTGACAACGATGGAGCGTCGTCCGGATTCCCGTGGCAAGGTTCGTGATATCTACGATGCCGGTGAAAACCTGCTGATGGTCGCCACCGACCGCATTTCTGCGTTCGACTTCATTCTTCCCGACGAGATTCCGTTTAAGGGAGAGGTACTCAATCGCATCTCGGCATTCTGGTTCGATAAGTTTGCCGACATCGTCCCCAACCATCTCGTTTCCATCGACCCGGCGGATTTCCCCGAGGAGTTTGCTGAGTATCGTGACTACCTCGCTGGCCGTGCCATGCTGGTTAAGAAGGCCCAGACGATTCCTATCGAGTGCATCGTCCGCGGCTATCTGACCGGTTCGGGCAAGAAGACCTACGACGAGAACGGCACCGTCTGCGGCATCCAGCTGCCTGAGGGCCTGACCGAGGCTTCCAAGCTTCCTGAGCCGCTGTTCACGCCGTCCACGAAGGCCGAGATCGGTGACCACGACGAGAACATCTCGTTCGAGCGTTGCTGCGAGATCGTGGGCGAGGACATCGCCACGCAGATTCGTGACCTTTCCCTCAAGATCTACAAGGCCGCTGCCGAGTACGCCGCGACCCGTGGCATCATCATTGCCGACACCAAGTTCGAGTTTGGTGTCATCGATGGCAAGGTCACGCTGATCGACGAGTGCCTCACGCCCGACTCCAGCCGTTTCTGGCCTGCTGCCAGCTACGAGGAGGGCAAGATCCAGCCTAGCTACGACAAGCAATTCGTCCGCAATTGGCTCAAGGCCAACTGGGATATGACGGGGGAGACCCCGCACCTGCCCGCCGAGGTCATCGATGGCACGTCCGAGCGCTATCGCGAGGCCTTCCAGATCATCACGGGCTTCCAGTTCACAAGCATGAAGGAGAACGCATAAGTGAGTACCCGTAGCGCCACGAACAAGCGCACGCAATCCCACGAAGTTACCGGGGTTGCGCGCAAGTCTGCCGCATCTGCTAAGCCCGCCCGCCAAGCAGCGAGCTCCGTTCGCGTCGTGCCGGCTTCGTCTAAGGCACGCCGCAAAGAGCTCGAGAAGGGCGAGAACCTCGAGGGCCTCTCTAAAGAGGAGAAGCGCGCCCGCAAGGCCAAGCAGCGCGCCAAGGAGGACCGCATCTATACGGTGTCGAATATCCTCCTCAAGCAGGACGAGGACTACACCAAGCGCCGTCGCATCTGGTGGATTGTGCTCGCCATTGGCATGGTGCTCGTCGTGGCAATTTGGGCCTCGCTGTACTTCGCTCCCGCTGGCATGGTGTCCAGCCCTGTCCAGATGGTCGGCATCGTTTTGTCCTACGTCATCATTTTGGGCGACTTTATCTATGACTTCGCTCGTATTCGTCCCTTGCGCAACATGTACCGCGCGCAGGCCGAGGGCATGTCCGAGAACAAGCTCAACGCTCTTATTGAGCGCGCGGCTGCCGAGGAGGACCAGAAGGACTCCAAGAAGAAGTAGCGTTTGCATACATACTTATCGCTAAGATATAAGGCGCGTCGTTTTTGCGGCGCGCCTTTTTACTGTTCTATAGATAGATGGAGTGGCACATGATTCGAGCTGCCCTGACGGTCGAAGAGGCTCTGGAGGGCATGAAGGCCCTGGAGCCCAAGATTAAAAACTACGCGCGCCTGGTCGTCCGCAAGGGCGTAAACGTCAAGCCCGGCCAGGAGGTCGTCGTTCAGTCTCCGGTCGAGTGCGCGCCGTTTGCGCGCGTGGTGGTCGCGGAGGCCTATGCTGCCGGCGCCGGCCACGTGACGGTCATTTGGGCCGATGATGCCGTGACGAGGCTCACGTACGAGCATGTCGAGAAAAGCTATTTTGAGCAGACGTCCGAGTGGAAGCGCATGCAGCTGGATTCCTTGGCCCAGGATGGTGCCTGCTTTGTCTTTATCGAGGGTGCGGATCCTGCGGCCCTCAAGGGCATCGATCCAGCCAAGCCGGCCGCGGCATCAAAGGCGAGGAATACGCAGTGCAAAGTTTTCCGCCGTGGACTGGATTACAACATCAATCCGTGGTGCATCGCCGGCGCTCCGGTCGTGGCTTGGGCGCACGAGGTGTTCCCGGGAGACGCCGATGAGGTTGCAATCTATAAGCTGTGGAATGCGATTCTGCACACCGCGCGCGCCGATGGCCAGGACCCAGAGAGCGACTGGGAACTCCATGACGCCGCATTCGAAAAGAACCTGCGTTTCCTGAACGACAATCGTTTCGACTACCTGCATTACGCCGCGGCAAATGGAACCGATCTGACGATTGGCATGACGAAAGGTCACGAGTGGGCCGGCGGCAAGGGCAAGACGCCCGAAGGGCACCCCTTCTTCCCCAACATTCCCACCGAGGAAGTCTTCACTTCGCCCGATCGCATGCGCGCCGACGGTATCGTGTACTCGGCCATGCCGCTCATCCATCACGGCAATAAGGTCGAAGATTTTTGGATTAAGTTCGAGGGCGGCCGCGTGGTGGACTACGACGCCCGCGTGGGCAAGGCAACGCTTGCGAGCATTATTGACACCGATGAAGGTGCCGCTCATCTGGGCGAGGTCGCGCTCATTTCCAAGAACACTCCGATCCGCGAAAGCGGCGTTCTGTTCTATGACACGCTCTATGACGAGAACGCTAGCTGCCATCTCGCGCTAGGTGTCGGTTTCCCCGAATGCATCGAGGGTGGGTATGACATGTCCAAGGAGGAGCTCCTGGAGCATGGCGTTAACGTCTCGAGCACGCACGTCGATTTTATGATTGGCACGGACGACATCGATATTACGGGCATTACGCCTGATGGACGTGAAGTTGTGATTTTCCAGAACGGCCAATGGAGTTGGGAATAGTCCCAGACCGTGGTACAATGCCACCCGCGGGCCGTTAGCTCAGCTGGCAGAGCAGGGGACTTTTAATCCCAAGGTCCAGGGTTCGAACCCCTGACGGCCCACCATAGAATAGAAAAGCGACTGGCGGATGCCGGCCGCTTTTTTGTTGCCGCGACGCGGGTTCGAACCCGAAAGGGCGCGGAGCTGAGTAAACGCGTGAGCGT
>CALLST010000205.1:0-3941 GCA_938011875.1 uncultured Collinsella sp.
TGGAAAGCACGATATCGCCCGCTCCCCTGCCGGTGACGAGCAGGCGCGAGGCATCTTTAAAACCGTCGATACCTTTGGACGCGCGTGCATCGAAACAGAAGACGGCTTGCGATCCTTCCATTTTGAGGAGGCGTCGCTGCGCCCCTTGGGCGAATAGGGCGCCGCAGCCACCTACTCAGCAGCATTACCAGGCGGTCAAAACCCATCATGCAAAACAAAAGATCCCCGCTACCGTAATGGCAGCGTGGCTCTGTAAGCTATGAGCGATATCTCTTAGAGCTTGATGTCGATGTCGACGCCAGCGGGGAGGTCGAGACGCATGAGCGAATCAACGGTGCCCGAGGTGGGGTCGAGGATGTCGATGAGGCGCTTGTGGGTGCGCATCTCGAACTGCTCACGGGAGTCCTTGTTCACGTGCGGCGAGCGGATAACCGTGTACAGGTTGCGCTCGGTGGGCAGGGGGACAGGACCGGAAACGCGAGCGCCGGTCTTCTGAGCGGTCTCGACGATGAGCTTCGCGGACTGATCGACGACCTCGTGATCATAGCCCTTGAGGCGAATGCGGATCTTCTGGGTAGCCAACTTAAACCTCCAAAGAGTGCGAGAGATGTTCTCGCAGGATTACGTAACAGGGAGCTCGAACTTAGGCGTTCTTGCTCATGACCTCGTCCACGATGGACTTGGGCGCAGGCTCATAAGAGTCGAACTGCATCGTGTAGGATGCACGGCCCTGGGTCTGGGAGCGAAGGTCGGTAGCGTAACCGAACATCTCGCCCAGCGGCACCTTGGCACGGATGAGCTTGCTGTTCTTGCGATCCTCCATGCCCTCGATCTTGCCGCGGCGACCGGAGAGGTTGCCCATAACGTCGCCCATGTACTGCTCGGGGGTCTCGACCTCGACAGCCATGATCGGCTCGAGCAGCTGCGGATCGGACTTCTTGAGGGCGTCCTTGATAGCCATGGAACCGGCGATCTTGAAGGCGGCCTCGGAGGAGTCGACCTCGTGGTAAGAACCGTCGAACAGGGTGACCTTAACGTCGAGGACCGGGAAGCCGGCGATAACACCGGTGTTCAGGGCCTCCTGGATGCCCTTGTCGATGGACGGGATGTACTCCTTGGGCACGACGCCGCCGACGATAGCGTTGACGAACTCGTAGCCGAAGCCCTCCTCCATCTTCTCGAGCTTGATGACGGCGTGGCCGTACTGACCGCGACCGCCGGACTGACGGACGAACTTGCCCTCAGCCTTCTCGACGTCGTGACCAGCGGTCTCGCGGTAGGCAACCTGGGGCTTACCAACGTTAGCGTCAACCTTGAACTCACGGAGCAGACGGTCGACGATGATCTCGAGGTGCAGCTCGCCCATGCCGGCGATGATGGTCTGGCCGGTCTCGTGGTTGGTGGACACCTGGAAGGTCGGGTCCTCCTCGGCGAGCTTGGTCAGAGCCAGGGACATCTTGTCCTGCTCGGCCTTGGTCTTGGGCTCGATGGCAACGTCGATAACGGGCTTAGCGAACTCGATCTTCTCGAGGACGATCTCCTTGCCCTCGGCGCACAGGGTGTCACCGGTGGTGGAGTTCTTGAAGCCGACGCAAGCAACGATGTCGCCGGCGGCAGCGTCGTCACGGTCGATACGCTCGGCGGCGTTCATCTCGAGGATGCGGCCGAGGCGCTCGCGCTGACCGTTGGAAGCGTTGACCACGTAGGAGCCGGACTCGGCGCGGCCGGAGTAAACGCGGACGTAGGTGAGCTTACCGACGAACGGGTCGGTCATGATCTTGAAGACCAGGCCGGAGAAAGGCTCGTCGAAGGAAGGATGACGCTGGATCTCCTCGCCGGTGTCCGGATCGGTACCGGTGACAGCCTCAACGTCGAGCGGGCTGGGCAGGTAGTCGACGACAGCGTCGAGCAGCTCCTGAACGCCCTTGTTCTTGTAGGCGGAGCCCACGAAGACGAGGTTGAGCTCGTTGGCCAGAACGCCCTTACGCAGGGCAGCCTTGAGCTCCTCGACGGTGAAGTCCTCCTCCATGAGGATCTTCTCCATGAGCTCGTCGTCAAAGCTGGCAGCAGCGTCGAGGAGCTCCTCGCGCTTGGTGGCAGCGATGTCGGCAAACTCAGCCGGGATCTCGTCCATCGGCTCGGGGTAGGTCATACCCTTCTCGTCGGCCTTGAAGTCCCATGCAGTCATGGTGACCAGGTCGATGACGCCCCAGAAGTTGTCCTCGGCGCCCATCGGGACCTGAGCGGCCACGGCGTTAGCGTCGAGACGATCCTTCATGGTCTCGATAGCGTTGAAGAAGTCAGCGCCCACGCGGTCATACTTATTGATGAAGGCGATGCGGGGGACGTTGAAGGTGGAAGCCTGACGCCAAACGGTCTCAGACTGGGGCTGAACGCCGGCAACGGCGTCGAAGACGGCGACAGCGCCATCGAGGACGCGCAGGCAGCGCTCGACCTCGGCGGTGAAGTCAACGTGGCCCGGGGTGTCGATGATCTGGATGCGGTAGTCCTTACCGTCCTTGTTCCAGAAGCACGTGGTAGCAGCGGAGGTAATGGTTACGCCGCGCTCCTGCTCCTGAACCATCCAGTCCATGGTGGCAGCGCCCTCATGGACCTCACCGATCTTGTGGGTCTTACCGGTGTAGTAAAGAATACGCTCGGTCGTGGTGGTCTTACCGGCATCGATGTGGGCCATGATGCCGATGTTACGGGTATCGGAAAGCTTGTACTTAGGCTTAGCCATGTTAGTTCCTTACCTTAACTTACCAACGATAGTGAGAGAACGCGCGGTTGGCCTCGGCCATCTTGAAGACGTCCTCACGCTTCTTGACGGAAGCGCCCAGGCCGTTGGAAGCGTCGAGGATCTCGTTGGCGAGACGCTCGGCCATGGTCTTCTCCTTGCGAGCGCGGGAGAAGTTGACGATCCAGCGGATGCCCAGAGCGGTGGAACGACGGGAGTTGACCTCCATCGGGACCTGATAGGTAGCGCCACCGACACGCTTGGGCTTAACCTCGAGCGTGGGCTTGACGTTGTCCATAGCCTTCTTGAAGGTAGCGAGAGCGTCGCCACCCTCGGACTTCTCGGCAACGATCTCGAAAGCGGTGTAAACGATGCGCTCAGCGGTGGCCTTCTTGCCGTCAAGAAGGACCTTGTTGATGAGCTGAGTCACCAGGCGGTTGTTGTAAACGGCGTCAGGCTGAACCTCACGACGATTAGCTGCTGCACGACGCGGCATGTGAAATCTCCTTAAGTGTCTACCGTGCGGCGCTTAGGCGGCACACGGCGAAAGTATCAAAACGTTATCTGGCTTATTTGGCCTTGGGGCGCTTAGCACCGTACTTGGAACGGGCCTGCATACGGTTCTGGACCGGAGCAGCGTCGTAGGCGCCACGGATGACGTGATAACGGACACCAGGGAGGTCACGGACACGACCGCCGCGGACGAGCACGATGGAGTGCTCCTGCAGGTTGTGGCCCTCACCCGGGATGTAAGCAGTAACTTCGATGCCGTTGACGAGGCGAACACGGGCAACCTTACGAAGAGCCGAGTTCGGCTTCTTGGGGCTCGTGGTGAAGACACGGGTGCACACGCCGCGCTTCTGGGAGTTGTGCTGCAGAGCAGCGTTCTTGGACTTCTTGGGCACGGAACGACGGCCCTGGCGAACCAGCTGGTTAATAGTAGGCAAAGCGTACTCCTTCTCGAATGATTCCAGCTTTCTGTAAAGTGCAACGGCTTGAATCGAGGGGTCAGCATCCCCCTACGAAACACGCAGTTCGATAGGATACGTGGCGTTAGCTGTGCCGTCAACAGACCACGCCGCCGGGCGTATCCCAAAATGAGTATATTTCCGCAAAGCCTACACAGACGATATGAGCAGGACATAAAAACATTGAGAGCCCCTGCTGCATGAAAGACCGCGGATTAGGCCGACAATGGTGA
>CALLST010000206.1:0-1505 GCA_938011875.1 uncultured Collinsella sp.
CGCGAGCTGGGCGTGACGTTTGACGTGGCGGCGCCGGTGTTCTGCGCGAATCGGGCCACGCTTACCTGGCTGCGCGGATTCGGTGCGGGGCGGGTGTACTTGCCGGCCGAGTTGCTCGGCAATGATGCGGAGCGTATTGCCGAGCTGGCTGCTGAACCCGGCGTCTTGGGTCCGGTCGACGCCGACCGTCCCGAGCTTATGGTGTGCGAGCACTGCCTGCTGACCGCCGAGGGCGTCTGCGCCACCGATGCGACGGGACAGGTTCGTTGCCGCGACTGCTTGCGTCGTCGGCAGGTACGCTATCTGGTCGAGCGTGACGGTACGCGTCTGCCAGTTGCCATTGACGCATGCGGCAGGACGAGGATTTTCCTGTCGTAGGTGCCGCGTCGCGCTGTTTTGGTTATTATTAGTGGGTTTATGAACTTCCAGCACCGCCGTTTTCGGCGAGGGTGCTATAGCAAAAGGAGGATACCCAATGCTGTCTGTTGACGAGCAAATGCGTATCATCACCTCGGGCGCCGCGCAGATCGTTCCCGAGGCCGACCTTCGCAAGAAGCTTGAGAAGGGCGAGCCCCTCAACATCAAGCTCGGCGTCGATCCCACCAGCCCCGACCTGCACCTGGGCCACGCCGTGCCCCTGCGCAAGATGCGTCAGTTCCAGGACCTGGGCCACAACGTCACCCTCATCATCGGCAACGGCACCGCGCTGATCGGCGACCCTTCGGGCAAGAATTCCACCCGTCCGCAGCTTTCGCAGGAGCAGATTGAGGCCAATGCCGAGACCTACGTGAGCCAGGCCATGAAGATCCTGGATCCCGAGAAGACCACCATCGTGCACAACGGCGACTGGATCCGTTCGATGGACCTGGCCGGCCTGCTGCAGGTGTGATCCAAGTTCACCGTCGCCCGCATTCTTGAGCGCGACGACTTTACCAAGCGCTACCAGTCTCAGACGCCGATCGCCCTGCATGAGTTCCTGTATCCCGTGATGCAGGCTTTCGACTCCGTGCAGATCAAGGCCGACGTGGAGATGGGCGGCACCGACCAGCTCTTCAACCTGCTCGCCGGCCGTGAGCTCATGGAGAAGATGGGCATGGAGCCCCAGGTCGCGTTGACGCTTCCTCTTCTGGAAGGCACCGACGGCGTGCGCAAGATGTCTAAGTCCTATGGCAACTACATCGGCCTGACCGATGCTCCCAAGGATATGTTTGGCAAGACCATGTCCATCCCCGACGAGATGATCGGCAAGTACTACCGCCTGGCGAGCTCGCTCACCCCGGCCGAGGTCGACAAGATCGACGCTGCCCTGGCCGATGGTTCTGCCGACCCCTACGAGCTCAAGCGCGCTCTGGGTCGCGACCTGTGCGACACCTACCACGGCGTCGGTGCCGGCGACGAGGCTCAGGCCGAGTTCGACCGCGTGTTCAAGGAGGGCCAGCTTGCCGACTTCCCCGAGAAGCACGTTGAGCTGACCGTCAACGACGAGGGCCAGATCTACCTCGCCG
>CALLST010000207.1:0-2362 GCA_938011875.1 uncultured Collinsella sp.
TCCGCCACTCGGGCACGTAATGCGTGAGTTAGTTTATCACAGCTTTCTGTTGATTAGTCCGAAAATGGAACTTCGAGCATTTCGATGAGTTCGACCGTGCGGAGCATCTCACGCTGACGGCATCCGCGACCGTCGACCGAAGCCTCACCCATCTGGTTATCGTAAGGGTCCTCGCGCATGCCGTCGAAAGAGGGCTCAAACTCTGCCTGGAATCGATTGTTGGCCACCATACGCCACGGGTCGAGATTGCCAAAGTAGTGACGACGACGCCACTCCTCCCCCATCCTACGAGCAGAAGATCCAAATGACACGTCGGCGTTGAGCCAACCGGTCTGCGGCGTATAGAACTCTGCCCAGTCGTGCGACCCCACCGAATCGGGCGCAACGTACAGGCCGCTCTGCCAACGGGCAGGCACGCCCGCGATACGGCACATGGTGATAAACGTGAGCGCCATAACGCCGCAATCGCCGCGGAGCGAATGCGCGCAGTCATCGGCAATAGATCCCAAAAGCAAGTACGGCGGCTGATAGCGATAGTCAATATACTGCGTCAGGTAATCATAGATAGCACGGGCGCGATCGAGCGGATCCTCGAGTCCGTCAACAACACCGGCCGTCAGCTGCAGCAGATACGGCGTGAATGCAATGTGCGGACGGTCCTCAGAAATATCTTCGGGCAACGGCGCGTCCATACACGGATGCGACGGAAGCGCACCCCCATAAATATCGCGATAAGCGGCATCGATGTGATAACGATAGGTCACCGAGAATGAGCGCTCGCTCGAAGAAGACCACGAGGCGGTACGCGCCGAAGCGTTCGCGGGAGCAACAGCACCCTCCGGCGTCATGTCGAGAATCTCGACCCGAGACTGCTGACGGCAGGCAGCCGCGACGGGAAGCCAAGCGCAAACGGTCTCCCCCTCCAGAGCGCCGGGGACAGACAAGGACGCCTTAAGCGTAATAACGCGAGTCAATCCGTTTTGCGACTCCATCTCCTTGAGCATCTCGTTGCGCAGTGCTATTCCGTCCGTAGAATCGGGACGCATGCCGGGGACCTCTTTGGGATATACGCGAAGCGAATCGAGGAAGTTATCGAGAACGAACAGCTCGCCGTCGATAAAGCGCCAGTCAATACGCTTACGGTCAATCAGATCGTCAAACTGCTCATCGGTAAACTCGGGCCACTCCTCGCGGATCATCTCGATAGCCCGATCACGCGACACCGAAAAATGAAGCGGCGTCTCGATCATACGATACCGCTCGGCGCGAACGCAGGCAGCAAGCGAGGAATCGGGATCTTGGGCAAGCAGGCGATCGCAAGCCTCAATAGCCTGCGAAAGATACCCCGCGTCCTTTAAACGCAGGATCTCGGGCGGCAGTCCAATATCGAGATGGCGAAAGTCATCACAGCAAACATCAACAGAGCAACCAACAGGACCCTCGTCAATAACCTTCCCATCCGAAGGCAGCACATCAATAACAGCCATACCAAACTCCAAGTCATTAGAACTCTTGAAGCCCATTGTAGCGAGATAAAAAAGAAAGCCCCAATAAAGGAACCCTCAACACCGATAAACGGTACCTATTAAAAATGAATTCAGCCCAGTAACCCTGCGGCGTTAAACGAAGGAAGCCCCGTCCCCCGGAACTGTTTCCTTGGCGCGACTTCTGGCGAAGCCAGGTGAGCGCAAAGGAAACAGTGTAGGGGGACGGGGCTTCCGGCGGGAAGTTTAGCGACGCTTACGCCTTGTTGACGGAGCCAAACTCCTCCATGAGCTCCTTGGTGCGGGCAACGATGTTGTCGCGACCAGGCTTGAGGAGCTTGCGGGGGTCAAAGCCCTTGCCCTGCTGATCCTTGCCAGCCTCGATATACTCGCGAACGCCCTTGGCGAAGACGAGCTGCAAATCGGTGTTGACGTTGATCTTGGAGATACCCAGGGAGATGGCCTTCTTGATCTGATCCTCGGGGATGCCGGTACCACCGTGCAGAACGAGGGGCAGGTCGCCGGTCTGAGCCTTGATCTCGCCCAGACGCTCGAAGGAAAGGCCAGCCCAGTCGGCGGGATACACGCCGTGGATGTTGCCGATACCGCAGGCGAGGAAGTCGACGCCCAGGTCAGCAATCTGCTTGCACTCAGCGGGGTCAGCGAGCTCGCCGTTGGAGGTCACGCCGTCCTCGGTGCCGCCGATGCCGCCGACCTCGGCCTCGATGGACATGCCCTTGGAGTGGGCAAGCTCAACGAGCTCCTTGGTGCGGTCGAGGTTAAGCTGGAAGGTCTCCTCGTGAGAGCCGTCATACATGATGGACGTGAAGCCGGCCTCGATGCACTTGAAGCAGTCCTCGTAAGAACCGTGATCGAGT
>CALLST010000208.1:0-1940 GCA_938011875.1 uncultured Collinsella sp.
CGGCACCGTTGCCCGCGGCGTTAATCAGGTAACGGCAGCGCACGTCGCCGGCGGGCGTCACCAGCGTAAGGCGCGCGGCTCCGTCATCCGAGCCGGCAACTTCAATGGCCTCCACCGGTGCGGAGCGCATAAACGTCACGCCGTTGGCGACCGCGTTCTCCAGCGCGGCGATGGCGACCTCAAACGGGTCGACGTAACCGGTCGAAGGGCACCACAGCGCGCTCTTTGCCTCGGCGCTCGCGCGCGGTTCCAGCTCGCGGATACGCTCGGGGCCAATGATCGCCAGTTCGGGAACGCCGTTGGTCAGGCCATTCTGGCGCAGCTTCTCCAGGTGCGCGCGGTCTTCGTCGTTAAACCCCAGCACCATCGATCCGGTGCGGCGGAATAAAAAGCCGAGCTCCTGGGCCCACGTGCTATACAGCTCGCAGCCGCGGGCGTTGACCAGCGCCTTTACGGTGCCCGGCGCCGGATCGTAGCCGGCGTGCACCAGGCCGCCGTTGGCCTTCGACGCGCCCAGCGCGATATCGTTGGCCGCCTCGACCACGCAAATGGACAAGTCATAGTGCGCGAGCCGCCGCGCGATGGCGCACCCGGTGATGCCCGCGCCCACAATCGCGATATCAAACGTTTCTGCCACGGTGCCTCCCAGACGAGTTGACAGGCCGTCAATAAGACTATCCTACGGTCCGCACACCCCCAGTGCGGCGGCAATGCGGCGAACAGCCCCGCAACACCCGCCAACGGCAGACGAGGGGAGACCTGGCAATATCGACAACCTCGTCTGCCGACAACTACAGCAACCGTTCGTCTCGATCTGTAACAGTTAGACGAGGATTTGGGTTCAAGATGTTACAGATCGAGATTGAAGTCGGGGAGGGACCCCTGTGTCTCGATCTGTAACATCTAGACCCGGATTTCGCCTCCACCTGTTACAGATTGAGATGTTTGTGTCCGCATCAGCCCCGCTTGCAACCGTAGTCCCATATCAACAAACCCCGTGGTAAACTTGAACGGACTGTAATTATTCCGAAAGGTACACCTCAATGTCCAAATACATCAACGAGCTCATGTCGCCGCAGCTTATGGGCGTCATCTATGCCTTTGTGGGCTTTATCATCGCCCTGTACGTGCTGTCGGTCGTCTATGTGTTCATCGACGCTCGCCGCCGCGGCGCCAGCGCCTACGTGGCATGGGGCATCATCGCCCTGATCCCGTTTGTGGGTCTCATTGCCTACCTGGTCCTGCGCCCGCACTCCTACGCGGCCGACCGCGAGGAGCAGGAGCTGGACATGGCCCTGCGCGAGCGCCAGCTTGCCCAGTACGGCACCTGCCCGCAGTGCGGCGCCCCCATCGAGAAGGACTTTGTCGTCTGCCCGGTGTGCGACACCCAGGTTCGCAACGTGTGCCCCAGCTGCCATCGTCCGCTCGACGCGCACTGGAAGGTCTGCCCCTACTGCCGAACTCGCATTCAGTAACGCATCCATCGTCGGGCCGGCCGGAAGCCGCGGGCACCGCGCGTCTCGCGCAAGCCGCACGCGCGCCCCGCAGCCCCGCCCCACGCGATGAAGCATGCGTAGAAAATCGCCCGCCGTGCCATTAAGGTGCGGCGGGCGCTTGTATACCAAGGCAACCTGCCTATAATGATGCAAGTCAAAAACGCCGAGCGCATCGCACGCACTTGCATCAGGCATCCGAGAGGAGAAAACATACCCATGAAGGCACTCTACAATGACGGTTCGGTGGCCGAGCTCCCGCAGGACGAGGTCACGCACGTCATCCGCCACTCCGCCGCGCACATCATGGCGCAGGCCATCAAGCGCCTGTACCCGCAGGCGGACTTTGCCTTCGGCCCCGCCACCGAGAACGGCTTCTACTACGATGTCGATCTGGGCGACCAGAAGCTCAGCGACGAGGATCTGGCCAACATCGAAAAAGAGATG
>CALLST010000209.1:0-2141 GCA_938011875.1 uncultured Collinsella sp.
CTGGCCGGCATCGGGCGCATCGCAGGTAACCTCGGGAAGCAGCACGTCCTCGGCCTTAAAGACCACGTCGCTTATGGCATAGTCGCGCGCAAGCTCAACGGTATAGCGAATATCGCGCGCCTCAAAGTCGTACGCGGCATCCCAGTTCAAGCGCAGCTTACCGTTATCGATCTGCGGCACACCAATGTAGAACGGCATGGGCTTTTTATAGCTCTCGCAGTAGCTCTTATAGTTCTCCTCGATCTCGGAGGGAATCGCCGCGGCAATCTGCTCATATTGATCCTTGGTGACAGGCAGATTATCGATATCGGGCAAAGCAAAGACCAGGGATTCAGTCACCTCGCGGTAGTGCTTGATCATCTTGGTCAGGCGAGTCTCGGTCAAATACGAGCGCAAGTCCTTGACGGCACGGTCGAGTTCGCTGCGGAACGACTTGCTGCGCAACGCACGATTGAATAGCACGTTGCCCCAGTAGTTGCTTACGCCGCGCTCCCAGCTCGCATAATCCGAGAACCCCGTCAGGCTCAGCTCAAGCTTACGCAGCATGCCGTCGTTATCCCAATCCAGGATATACCAGACCTTGGAGTTAAGCGGGCTGTACAGATAGCAGTTACGGTTCTGCGTATCGCAGTTGCCCGTCAGGATCTGAAACGCCAACCAATAGACCAGGTTCTCGGTATCAAAGTAGGTGTCGAGCACGTCATCGATCTTTTGCGATTCGTCGTTGAGCGCATCGAGCATCTCGATGAGCTTGGTGTGGTCCGTATCGCCCTTAATCTCGAGCATGCCTTCAAAGCTCGCCTGGTTGTAGTCGGGATCATCGGCAAGCTTAATGGTGTCCTCGTAGCGATGGAAATCAAAGCTGTTCACCTTGTACAGGTGCCCGCTCTTATCCAGGCCATGTGCCTTAAGCGCCGTCTTGTTGAGCTGCTCCACCTGCGTAAACAGGCCGTAGTCCTCAAAGGTATCGTTGGACTTTTCGGTCTGGTCGCACACCCACAGATGCACAAACTGCGTACGCAGGCCCATCATCTGGGGAATCCCGCGGATAAGGTCATAGGCCATCTTGTTGCGAAAACGCATACCCTCGCCCATGTGCTTGTTGAGCGCAATCGCACGCTGCTGGCGCCAGGTACCTTTTCCTTTTTTGAGCTCCACCTTGTAATTCTTCTTCGTATAACCGCTCGACGTCTGACCGCGCACCTGCACGGTGGCATTGGGCGCTTCCTCGCCATAGCCCACCTCGCCGGCCACCGGGCCGTCTTCGTCGCCCGCCTGCAAAAGCCCCATTACCTGATAGCGCGTCACGCCCATGTCGGCATAGTCATACACCGAGTACGTATTGATCTCGGCCCAGCTATGATCGGTGTTCTCGGAGCTGTTACCGCGCGAGACCGTCAGGTACATGGTCACAATGCCCGAGTCGTCGTAGACCTCGTACAGCTCGTCCTTATCGCGAAGGTGCTTGGACTGGTCGGAAGACTCAGCCTTTTTAATCTTGTCCTGTTTTTTGACCTTTTTAGTCGAGGATTCGTCCTGAGACGAGCAGCCCGAAAGCAACAGCGCGCCGGCAGCCGCCTCGATCAGGCAGCGGCGAGACATCAACTTATCGATCATCAGAACCTCCCCAATGTTTTTGGTACAGGCGAACTACTGCGCGCTCAAACGCGCCATGTGGCTCCCGCTCCATGCGCTGTTCCTCATAGCGCCCCTCAACATGCTCGAGCATGCGGCCCAACTCGGTAAACCAGCCTTCTTTGTCTGTCGCCACAATGGGCTGCTGACTCAGGATACGATACGGCAAGTTGGCAGTATAGGTATCGAGTCGCAGCAGCGCCACGATAAAAAACACCGCTGCGCCCAGCAAAAAGCCAAAGCCGTAAAACTGCTGCGGCAAAAGCAACGACACGGCGGTCGCCAGCCCGGCAACGCCCGCAAACAGCCCAGACGCCAGCACGGCACCCCTGTAGTCGGTAAAGTACAGCAAGATCAGCAGGATCGTATTACCCACGGCATACAAGCCGTAGCCCACGCACAGCGTGCGAAAATATCCGTGCATCAGGGTGTTAAAGCCCAGCGGCAAGGCCGAGAGCACCGTAGTCTCGAGCGAGATGTCCGTCGCCGTGACTAACAGCTGCTTG
>CALLST010000210.1:0-10115 GCA_938011875.1 uncultured Collinsella sp.
CTACGAGGCCGTGCGCAAGGCCGCGACCGACTTCCCCTCGCTCAACGTCACCGCCGCCTGGTGGGACAACAGCTGGCATGTCACCGTGGGTGCCCGCCCGCTGCGTGCGACCCTGCTGCAGGGCGAGGCGTGCGGCCTTACCAACGAGCATCCTTCCGAGGACGAGCTGCGTGCCCTGGCCGTGTCCGTACGCGCGTTGAGCTACGGCACCAACCTGTGGGGCTCGGCCGAGTACCGCCGTCGCATCTCGGCGCCGCTTGCCGTGCAGGCCGTGCGCCGCGCCGCCGGCATCGAGCTTTCGGCCGCGCTTGCCCGCGAGCTCGAGACCGTGCAGGTCCCCAAGTTTGCCACGGACGAGTATTCCTGCCGCCGCGTGCCCGGCGTCGATTCTAGCGAGGTGCGCTAATGGCTGCCAAACTCATCGATCTTTCCTTTACGCTCAACGGCCGTAAGGTCAAGGTTCAGATTGCCCCCGACACCATGCTCTTTGCACTGTTGCGCGAGCAGGGTTGTGCGTCGGTGCGCTGCGCCTGTGAGACCACAAACTGCGGCCTGTGCACGGTGTGGCTCGACGGCGACCCGGTGCTGAGCTGCTCGGTTCCCGCCGCCCGTGTTGAGGGCCGCTCCGTCACCACGCTTGAGGGCCTTAAGGCCGAGTCCGAGGCACTCGCCCGTGCGATGGCTGCCGAAGGTGCCGAGCAGTGCGGTTTTTGCGCCCCCGGCCTCATCATGAACGTGCTGGCGCTCGCCCGCGCCGCCAAGGAGGACCCGAGCCTCGTCGCCACGCGTGAGGAGCTCTCACGCCAGCTCGCCGGCAACCTCTGCCGTTGCAGCGGCTACGAGAGCCAGCTGCGCGCTATCGTGCGCTTCCTCAACGAGTCCGGCGTGCAGGTTGGCTTTGAGATGCCCGAGCTGCCCGTCAACGACACGAGCTCTGACGGCGTCTCCTACAAGCAGATCACCCACAAGCAGCCCAAGAAGGACTCGAAGGCGCTGCTCGAGGGCCGTCCCGTCTACACGGGCGATATGGTGCCCGCCGGCGCGCTCATCGTCAAACTCAAGCGCAGCCCCTATGCCCGCGCCAAGATTCGCTCCATCGACACCTCGCGAGCCCTGAAGGTGCCCGGCGTCGTGGGCGTCTACACCTACGAGGACGTGCCCAAACGCCGCTTTACCATCGCCGGCCAGAGCTATCCGCAGCCGAGTCCCTACGACCGCCTGATCCTCGAGAACCTCGTGCGCTACCAAAACGAGGAGGTGGCGATCGTCGCCGCCGAGACCGAGGAGGCCGCCGACAAGGCGCTCAAGCTCATCAAGGTCGACTACGAGGTGCTCGAGCCGCTGCTCGACTTTACCCAGGCGCTCGATAACGACATCGTGGTCCACCCCGAGGGCGACGTGACCTTTATGTTCCCGCAGGGCGGCGACGTCCCGCGCAACTTGGTATGCAGCGGCACGAGCGACTTTGGTGACTTGGACGAGGCCTTCGCCCAGAGCGACATCGTCTTTGAGCGCACCTACACCAGCCAGGCCACGCAGACCGCGCCCATGGAGACCTTCCGCGCCTTCGCGACGACCGACGCGTTCGGCCGCATCTCGGTGACCACCTCTACGCAGGTGCCCTTCCACGTGCGCCGCATGGTCGCGCAGTCGCTCGATATCCCGCAGTCGCAGGTGCAGGTCATTAAGCCGCGCATCGGCGGCGGCTTTGGCTCCAAGCAGACGGGCTGCTGCGAGATCTTCGTGGCGTTCGTTACCCAGCAGACCGGCCGTCCGAGCTACTGCTGCTACACCCGCGAGGAGACCATCACCGCGGGCAACTCGCGCCACCAGATGCAGATGACCGTTAAGCTGGGCGCCATGAACGACGGCACCATCACGGCCATCGACCTGCACACGCTGTCCAACGCCGGTGCGTATGGCGAGCACGCCACCACGACGATCGGCCTCTCGGGCCACAAGAGCCTGCCCATCTACAACCATGTGAAGGCGAGCCGCTTTAGCTGGGACGCCGTCTACACCAATACCAACCGTGGCGGTGCGTATCGCGGCTACGGTGCCACCCAGGGCCAGTTTGCCGTGGAGAGCGCCGTCAACGAGCTCGCCGATATGCTGCACATGGACCCCGCCGACCTGCGCCTTAAGAACATCGTGCGCGAGGGCGAGATCATGCCGCAGTACTACAACGAGAAGCTCAACGCCTGCGCACTCGACCGCTGCCTGCTGCGCGCGATGGACATGATCGGCTGGCGCGACAAGCCGCTAGCCGTCGACCTGGGCGACCGCGTGCGCGCCCTGGGCTGCGCGCTCACCATGCAGGGCTCGGGCATCTCCAACGTGGACATCGCCGGCATCGACATGCGCTTGGAAGAGGACGGCTTCATTACCATCGGCACCGGCGCCACCGATAACGGCATGGGCGTCGACACGATTCTGGCGCAGATTGCCGCCGAGGAGCTGGGCGTGGAGAGCTCGCTGATCGTGGTGCGCGGCGTGGACACCGACGTGTCGCCGTTCGACGCCGGCTCGTACGCGAGCTCGGGTACGTACGTGACGGGCCTTGCAGCCAAGAATGCCGCGACCGAGCTGCGCGAGAAGATCTGCGCCAAGGCCGCCCAGATGTGGGACGTGGACGCCGCCGATGTGGTCTTTGATGGTCAGTACGTGCGCCTGTCCGACGAGCGTGCCGCGCGCGAGCAGAACCGCTACCTCACGCTGCGCGACTTTGCCAACCTGTGCGTCAAGAACATCGCGGGCGGCGACGCGCTGACCTCGCACGCCTCTGCCTGCCTGCCCGTATCGCCTCCGCCGTTTATGGCCGGTATTGCCGAGGTCGAGGTCGACAAGGCCACCGGCAAGGTGACCGTGGTGGACTACGCGGCGGCCGTCGACTGCGGCACCGTGATCAACGAGGCGCTCGCGCGCGTCCAGGCCGAGGGCGGCATTGCCCAGGGTATCGGCCACGTGCTCTACGAGATTGTCGAGCACGACGATCGCGGCCGCCTGCGCACCGGCAACTTTATGAGCTACAAGTTGCCCACGCGCCTGGATATTGGCAGCATTCGCGTGGCCTTTGAGCCGAGCTACGAGCCGACGGGCCCGTTTGGCGCCAAGTCGATCGGCGAGGTCGTCATCAACACGCCGCTCGCCGCCGTGGCCTCGGCCGTCGCACACGCCACCGGACATCAGGTTCGCTCGCTGCCCATCACGCCCGAGAAGGCCCTGCTGGGGGAGTAGCGGGTCAGCGAACAAGTCGTAATGGGCGGGGCGGGGCAACTCGTCCCGCCTTTTGCACTCGTGGTGAGGTCGTGAGCCTGTAAAAGGTGTGCGTGCGCTTGTCGTTCGTATCTGCTATCATTCCTAGTCTGTGCGCTCATGCGGGCGTGGCGGAATTGGTAGACGCGCCAGATTTAGGTTCTGGTGGGATTCCCGTGAAGGTTCGAGTCCTTTCGCCCGCACCAACGCACCAGCGTCGGCCTCGGCCGTCGCGACACTTTGTTGCATAAAGGTACCAGCACCTCAGATAAGCTGGGCAGTATGAGGAGGAACGTGTTGAACATCACCGCTTCTGACGTCAAGGACGCCAAGCTCACCGCTACGGTCACCATCCCGGCCGCCGACGTCGACGCCGCGATCAAGAAGGCCTACAAGGACACCGCCAAGAAGTACCGCTTCCCGGGCTTCCGCGCCGGTAAGGCTCCCCGTCCGGTCATCGACTCTGCTCTTGGCGCCGAGGCTACCCTCGCTCAGGCCACCAACGACCTGATCGCCGCCAACGAGCCCGCCGTCCTCAACGAGCTGGACATCGTCCCCACCAAGAACGGTGACTACAAGGAGCTCGACCTCGCCAAGGATCACGAGGACTACACCTACACCGTCGAGTTCTCCCTGCGTCCTGCTGCCGAGCTCTCCTCCTTCGACGCTGTCGAGATCGAGATGCCTCCCGCGGAGGTCACCGAGTCCGAGATCAACAACCAGGTCGAGATGCTCCTCAACTACCGCGCTACCTTCGAGGACGTCGAGGGTCGCGCCGTCGAGGCCGAGGACTACGTCACCGTCGACCTCAAGGCCGTCGAGAACGCCGATAACTTCGCCGCCGAGGGCCGTATGCTCATCGCCGGTAGCGACAGCAACCCCAAGGAGTTCAACGAGGCCCTGATCGGCGCTAACGTTGACGACGTCAAGACCGTCACCTGGACCGACGAGGTCGAGGAGGGCGAGGAGGCCGAGACCCACACTGTCGAGGTCACCGTTAAGGGCATCAAGGTCCGCAACACCCCCGAGCTCACCGACGAGCTCGTCAAGTCCGACTTTGGCTTTGACAACATCGAGGCCATGCGCGACGCCATCAAGATCGAGATCGAGCAGGACAAGGCTTCCCGCCTCCCGGCCGAGAAGGAGAACCGTTGCGTCTCCGCTCTCGCCGAGCGCCCGCAGCTCGACGAGATGGATGCCGACTACGAGCAGTCCGTCTTTGAGGAGCTTGGCCAGAACTTCCTGTCCAACCTCGCTGCCCGCGGCATGACGCTGGACACCTGGCTGCCCGCTTCCGGCCTGACCATGGAGCAGTTCATCGGCGACCTGCACAAGCAGGCCAACGACGTTGCCCGTGAGTCCCTGGCGCTCGACGCTCTCGCCCGTGAGCTCAAGATCGAGGTCACCGAGGACGACATCAACGCCGAGTTCGAGAAGGCCGGCGTCAAGGACGTCGAGGCTTCCAAGGCCGAGTTCATCGCCGATGGCCGCATGCCTGCCGTCCGCGAGTCCATCCGTCGCTCCAAGGCCGTCGATCACCTGGTCGAGAACGCCAAGGTGACCGAGGTCGACGAGACCGCCAAGGACGCCGAGTAATTCTCGCCACCTTGCCCGCGAGCGCATGGGTGCGCCCGTGATGGGGTAAAGTTATACACCGGTTATCCGGTTGCTTCGTACGGTGCCAGCCAATGCATAGCATGCGGGCACCGTACGTTTGTCTAGAACCACTATTGGTCCGTAAGAGAAATGGAGATGCGTATGATCGCTAAGTTCGATTCCGCCCTCGTGCCATACGTTATCGAGCAGACGCCGCGCGGCGAGCGCAGCTACGATATCTATTCGCGCCTGCTCAACGACCGCATCATCTTCTTGGGCGAGGAGATCAACTCCGTCAGCGCCAACCTGGTCGTTGCCCAGCTGCTGCATCTTGAGAGCCAGGATGCCGAGAAGGATATCTCGCTCTACATCAATTCGCCCGGTGGCGAGGTCTACTCCGGCCTGGCGATTCTGGACACCATGAACTTCATTAAGCCGCAGGTCTCCACCATCTGCGTGGGCATGGCCGCGTCCATGGCCGCCGTGCTGCTTTCGGCCGGCGCCAAGGGCAAGCGCTTCTGCCTGCCGCACTCCAAGGTTATGATTCACCAGCCCAGCGGCGGTGCCCAGGGCCAGCAGACCGAGATTGAGATTGTGGCCGAGGAGATCAAGAAGACTCGCCGCGAGCTCAACCAGATCCTGTCCGACGCCTCGGGCCAGCCCATCGAGAAGGTCCAGGCCGATACCGAGCGCGACAACTACCTGACCGCTGCCGAGGCCCTCGACTACGGCCTGATCGACCGTATCGTTACCTCGCGCGATCTCGCCGCGAAGGACGCCTAGGATGGCCGGTAACATGCAGGACAACTTCGACGAGAACGGCAACCCCATCCGTTGCTCCTTCTGCGGAAAAGAGCAGGGACAGGTTCGCCGCCTTGTTAAGGGTCCGACCAACATCTTTATCTGCGACGAGTGTGTCGCCGCCTGCTCCGAGATCCTGGAGGAGTCGCTGGCTTCGGACTTTATGGACGCCGCCCGCAACGGCAATCTCCCGGGTTTTCTCAACGACCACGGCCAGGCTGCGTCCCAGCCCGCCGTTGATCCCGAGACGGAGGGCTTTGAGCTCGAGGACGACCGTCAGGTGATCACGCACGTGCCGACGCCGCACGAGATCTATGACGAGCTTTCGGCCTATGTTATGGGCCAGGAGGACGCCAAGCGCGCCATGTCGGTTGCCGTGTACAACCACTACCGTCGCGTGATTGAGGGCGGTGCCGCGGTGTCCGCCCTTGACGAGGCTTCGGGTATGGGCGGCCAGTTTGACGACGATATGGACGAGGTGGAGCTCGCCAAGTCCAACATTTTGCTGCTCGGTCCCACCGGTACCGGTAAGACCCTGCTGGCCCAGACGCTCGCGCGCATCCTCGAGGTGCCGTTTGCCATCGCCGACGCCACCGCGCTCACCGAGGCCGGTTACGTGGGCGAGGACGTGGAGAATATCCTGCTCAAGCTCATCAACGCCGCCGATGGCGATATCGAGCGCGCACAGGTTGGCATCATCTACGTGGATGAGATCGACAAGATCGCACGCAAGGCCGAGAACCTCTCCATCACCCGTGATGTTTCGGGCGAGGGCGTTCAGCAGGCACTGCTTAAGATTCTTGAGGGCACGGTTGCCAGCGTTCCGCCCACCGGCGGCCGCAAGCATCCCCAGCAGGAGCTGCTGCAGATCGACACGACTAACATCCTGTTTATCTGCGGCGGTGCCTTTGTGGGTCTGGACAAGATCATCGCCGATCGCGTGGGCAACAAGGGCGTGGGCTTTAACTCCGAGATCGCCGGCCCCACCTCGGTCGACGAGAACGACCTGCTGCGTCAGGTGCTCCCGCAGGACCTCAACGCTTTTGGCATGATCCCCGAGTTCGTGGGCCGTACGCCCGTCGTCACCCAGACGCAGGCGCTCGACGAGGACGACCTGGTGTCGATCCTGACCGAGCCCAAGAACGCCGTGGTGCGTCAGTACCGCAAGATGTTCCAGCTCGAGGACGTTGAGCTTGAGTTTGAGAACGCCGCCCTGCACGAGATCGCCCGCATGGCGCTTGCCCGCAAGACCGGCGCCCGCGGCCTGCGATCCATTTGCGAGGACGTGCTGCAGCAGACGATGTTCGACCTCCCCAGCGAGGAGGGCGTAGCCAAGGTCGTCGTAACCGAAGCCGCCGTCAAGGGCGAAGAACAGCCCCAGCGCATCTACGGCTAGACCTGCCAAAAACGTATTTGCAAATAGCCTCCGGCCACCCGCGGTCGGAGGCTATTTTATATATACGCAATAACCCCAACTACCTGTGTTATTCTGTGTGTTTGTTTAAGCCTCAGCGAAGTCATTCAGACTGAAGTAATCGATACCTAAGGGGAGGAATGTAGGCCCGATTTTCGTAGATTCCGCACGAGCCGAAGACCACTTAATGTGGTCTTCGCGCGAGCCAGGACTTGACCGAGCGAAAATCGGGCCTACATTCCTCCCCGATGGGCAAGGGAGAGATATATGGAAGAAATGCCCAAGAACTACGATCCGTCGACCAACGAGCCGGCGACCCTGCAGAAGTGGCTCGACGGCGGCTACTACAAGCGCCGCGAGGGCGTGGGCGACTGCACCGTCACCATTCCGCCTCCCAATGTGACCGGCAAGCTCCATATGGGCCACGCCACCGATGACTCCATCCAGGACGCCATCATTCGTATGGCCCGCATGCGCGGCAAGTCCACGCGCTGGGTGCTCGGAACCGATCACGCCGGTATCGCCACGCAGACCAAGGTCGATAAGAAGCTCAAGAGCGAGGGCATCAGCCGCCTGGAGATCGGTCGCGATAAGTTTGTCGACGCTTGCTGGGATTGGACCCACGAGTACGGCGGCATCATCGTCGAGCAGATCAAGCGCATGGGCTGCTCCGTCGACTTTGATAACGAGCGCTTTACCATGGACGAGGACTACGCGCAGGCCGTGCGCAAGGTCTTCTGCGACTGGTACCACGACGGTCTGATTTACCGCGGCAAGCGCATCGTCAACTGGTGCCCCAACTGCACTACCGCTATCTCGGACGACGAGGCCGAGTACAAGGACGAGAAGGGCCACCTGTGGCACCTGCGCTACCCGCTGACCGAGCCGGTCAACGGCCAGGACTACATCGTCGTCGCCACCACGCGCCCCGAGACCATGCTCGGCGACACGGGCGTCGCCGTCTCCCCGAAAGACCCCGAGAAGGCCGCCTTTGTGGGTAAGACCGTCAAGCTCCCCATCGTCGACCGCGAGATCCCCATCTTTGAGGATTGGCATGTCGACGCCAACTTTGGCTCCGGCTTCGTCAAGGTCACCCCGGCTCACGACCCCAACGATTACGCCATGGGTCAGGCCCACGACCTGCCGCAGATCAACATTTTCGACGAGCACGCGGTGGTCGTCGAGGGCTATGGCGAGTTCACCGGCATGAACCGCGACGAGTGCCGCGAGGCCGTTATCAAGTGGTTCGAGGAGCACGACCTGCTCGATCACGTCGAGGACCTCGATCACTCCGTCATGCACTGCTACCGTTGCGACGCCGCGCTTGAGCCGTGGCTGTCTGAGCAGTGGTTCGTCGCCGTCGACAAGCTCAAGGGGCCGGCGCTCGACGCCGTCAACTCCGGCAAGGTCACCTTCCACCCCGCGCGTTGGACGCAGACCTATACCACCTGGATGGAGAATCTTAAGGACTGGTGCATCAGCCGCCAGCTGTGGTGGGGCCACCGCATTCCCGTGTTCTACTGCGAGGATTGCGGCTGGGAGGACGCTCTTACCGCGGACACCGACGTGTGCCCCAAGTGCGGCGGCCATCACGTGCATCAGGACGAGAACGTGCTGGACACCTGGTTCAGCTCGCAGCTGTGGACCTTTGCCACGCAGGGCTGGCCGCAAAAGCCGGAGCTGCTCGAGGGCCATCACCCCACGACGGCGCTCGTCACCGCGCGCGACATCATCGCGCTGTGGGTCGCCCGCATGGTCATGAGCTCGCTGTACTTCCTGGACGAGGTGCCGTTTAAGGACGTCGTCATCTACCCGACGATCCTTGCCAAGGACGGCAGCCGCATGTCCAAGTCCAAGGGCAACGGCGTTGACCCCATGGACCTCATTGGCATGTACGGCGCCGACGCCATGCGCTTCAACTTGCTCACGCTGTGCACCAACAACCAGGACGTCAAGTTCGACGCGAACATCGACAAGAAGACCAAGAAGCTCATCGATAGCCCGCGTACCGACCAGGCCAAGTCGTTTGTGACCAAGATCTGGAACGCCAGCCGCTTCCTGCTCATGAACATGGAGGGCTACACGCCCGGCGAGCCCGTCGTTGAGACGCCGGCCGACGCCTGGATGTTCAGCCGCCTGGCCAAGGCCGTGAAGATGGTCACAGAGGGCATCGAGAACTACACCTTTGGCGACATGGCCCGCGGCGTGCAGCAGTTCTTCTGGAACGAGGTCTGCGACTGGTACGTCGAGGTCACCAAGGCCCGCCTGAAGGGCGAGGGCCGTCTGCAGGCTCAGCGCAACCTGATCTTTGTGCTCGACACCTCCATTCGCCTGATGCACCCGCTCATGCCGTTTGTCACCGAGGAGATCTGGGACAACATGCCGGCGAGCGTGCTCGATCTGGACGCCGAGGGCATCGTGGACCGCGCCGAGGCGCTCATGATCGCCAAGTGGCCCGAGCCCGCCGACTACGCTAAGTATGTTGACGAGGACGCCGAGCGCGCGTTTGAGCTGTGCCGCGCCGTCGTGTCTGCCGCCCGCGCCACGCGCTCGCGTTATCGCTTGAGCCCCAAGGCCGAGCTCGACGTGGTCGTGCGCGCCGGTGCCGAGGATATCGAGAAGCTCGAGAGCCTGCGTTCGACCATCGAGCCGCTGGCCAACACCGCCTCGTTAGTCATGGGTACCGACGTTGAGAAGCCGGCCGCGAGCATCGCCGTGGTCGATAGCGGCGTCGAGGTCTTTGTGGTGCTCGAGGGCAAGGTTGACCTTTCGGCCGAGAAGACGCGCCTGGAGAAGGAGATCGCCGCTGCGCAGAAGGAGCTTGCCGGCTGCGAGAAGACGCTGGCCAACGAGGGCTTTGTGGCCAAGGCCGCGCCCGCGGTGGTCCAGAAGAAGAGGGACCGTGCAGCTGAGCTCAAGGAGATCCTGGCGGCGCTGACTGCTCAGGTTGCTGACTTCTCGTAAGCGGCACTGGGGGACGCGGTTTGGGGCATTGCTCGCTACTGCGAACAGTCCTGCTCGCACGAAGGCCACATTAAGTGGCCTTCGG
>CALLST010000211.1:0-6295 GCA_938011875.1 uncultured Collinsella sp.
ACCCCGGGCCCGAATGATACCGAGCACACGCCCGAAGATGCCGCCGAAACGCTTCCTCTGATTACAAACGTACATGCCGACAATCAGAACGGACGCACGAACGATACGGCCGAGATTTCCGATGAAGAGGCATACGCCAAGCTCAAGGCAAAACGTGCCGAACGTCGGCGCAAAAAGCTGATTCGACGCGGTATTGCCGCCGGCGTCGTGGGTGCCATCGCGCTCATTGCCATTGTCGCAACCCTGGTTATCAATGCGCAGCCTCAGAGCGCTAGCGGGCTTGTGACCGACATGGTGACCGAGGGCACGTTTACCACAACGGTCGAGGCGAAAGGCCAGCTCAAACCCATTTCGTCCTCAGTGGTCTCCCCTTCTGTCGACGGCACGGTCGATTCGATCAACGTGCAGGCAGGCCAATCCGTCAACGAGGGCGACATGCTTATGACCATTAAAAACGACGAGCTCGATCGCAACGTTGCCGAGGCGCAGCGTGCAGTTGCAGCCGCCCAGGAAGACCTCACCAACGCGCAGAAAGCCGCCGCTGCCGCGCAGGCCACCCCAACGACGGACGTCGATGGAGCTTCCGCAGCGGCTGGCGTCTCAGCCGCATCAGTGGACACGAACGCCGTATCGGCCGCGCAGCGCAGCCTCGCTTCGGCCCAGGCAAACCTAGACCAGGCGAACGCCAAGGCCGCCAGTCGCACGGTAACGGCCCCGAGCTCGGGTAGCATCGTGGAGCTCAACGCCAAGGTGGGCGCCACGGTAACAGGCGGCATGATCATGGGCGAAAGCGATACGAGCGGCGGCAAGCAGTGCATGCAGATCGCCGACCTATCCAAGATGAAGGTGACCGTGCAGGTGGGCGAAAAGGACATCGCCAAGATCGCCGTTGGGCAGAGCGCCAACGTCACGTATCCCGCGTTTCCCGATATCGTGAGCCAGGGAACCGTCACGGCTATCGCGTCGGTGGCAAACTCCGACGCCGCCAACGGCGGCGGCAGCGTGACCTTTAACGTCGACATCCTCATCGAGGCGCCCGACGCGCGCCTGAAGCCGGGCATGACGGCCGAGGTCTCGGTGGTGACCGAGCAGCTCGACGACGTGGTGATGGTGCCGACGATGGCGCTCATGACCGAAGACGGCGAACACTATTACGTCAACGTGGCAACCGATGACGAGGGCAAGCAAACCCGCCGCGTCAAGGTGACCGTCGTGACGCAAAACGACAACGAAGCCGTAGTCGGCAAGACACAGGTCAAGCGCGACGACCAGGGCAACGAGATCAACCCCAACGTGCCGGTTACCAAGCTGCGCGATGGCGACACCCTCGTCATGGATACCAGAGCGGACGCAACGGCTGACGGCGGCTACAGCGCGGATTCGGGCAGTATGTCTGCCGACGAGGGCATGTAATGCGTCCCGTTATCGACATCCGCAACGTACACCGCATCTTTGAGAGCGAGGCGGGTTGCGCCCACATCCTGCACAACGTGAGCCTGGCGGTAGAACCCGGCGAATTCGTCGCTATCACCGGCCCCTCGGGCTCGGGCAAATCAACGCTAATGAACATCCTAGGCTGCCTGGACAAACCGACGGCGGGCGACTACTACCTGCAAGGGCTCAACGTGGCCGAGCTTGACGATGACGAGCTCACCGAAGTCCGCGCCCTGAGCATTGGCTTTGTCTTTCAGAGCTTCAACCTGCTGCCGCGCCTGTCGGTTATCGAAAACGTCATGCTGCCGCTGGCCTACACCAATGTGCCCCGTAGCCAGCGCGAAATGCGCGCCGTGCACGCGCTGCAGGCCGTCACGCTGCCCGTCGACCACTGGGACCACCGCATATCCGAGCTCTCGGGCGGCCAGATGCAGAGGGTGGCCATCGCGCGCGCCCTCGTCAATGACCCGCCCATCATTCTGGCCGACGAGCCGACGGGAAACCTGGACTCCGCTACCGGAGCGCTTGTGATGGAAACCTTCCATAAGCTCCAGAAGCGCGGCAAAACCATCGTGCTTATCACACACGACCCCGGCATCGCCGCCGAGGCCGACCGTGCCGTGACCATCCGCGACGGTCGCATTCACGATGGCGCGTATATTCCACATGCACCGCGGACCCCGCGCAGCGCCGTGGATAGCCTGCCCAGGATTACCGCCTCCGCCAACCCGCCGAAAGGAGAGATGGCATGAGCGCCCGCGATCTCATCCAGGAAGCCCTTCACTCGCTCGAAGCCAACAAGGGGCGCAGCCTGCTCACCATCCTGGGCATTGTCATCGGCATCGCCTCGGTTATCGCCATGACTTCGCTCATCGGCGGCATCCAAAACAGCCTGGTCAACAGTCTGGGCCTCAATGCGGCACGCATGGTGCAAATCTATTCGTCGCAAGAACTCACCGAGTCCGACATCGAGAAGCTTCAAAAACTGGTGCCGCAGATTGAGCAGATCGGCATTGTCGACAGCGCGTATACCGAGTATAAGACCGGCGATAAAAGCTATACCGTCATGGCACAGGGTGTCGATAGCGACATGCTCGACGCCGTGGGGGCCAGCAAGCTCGTTGCGGGGCGCACCTATTCCCAGGCCGAGTCCCAATCAGGCTCGCGCGTGGCGCTCATCAGCCGCGGCGGCGCCGATCAGCTTTACGGCAACGAACAGGATGCGCTGGGGAAAACCATCAAGGTGTCCAACGGCGAGGTGCAGATTGTCGGCGTGATTGATGGCGGCAGCGACTCCATGGGCTCGCTCACGCTGTATATGCCACGCGAAACCATCTCCGGCCTGTTTGGCGACGAGAATCCTTCATTTCCCAGCGTGACGGCACTTGCCGCCGAGGGCACAGACATGGACGAGCTCTGCAAGACCATCGAGTCTAAGGTGCGCGCGATGAAGGGCATCTCGGAGGATGATGAGTACGACAGCGTATCGGCGACCTCCATGAAAAGCGCCATCGATGCACTCAACTCCTTTATGGGCGCGTTCTCGCTCATCATGGGCGCTGTCGCCAGCATCTCGCTGCTTGTCGGCGGTATCGGCATTATGAATATGATGCTCACCAACGTATCTGAACGCATCCGCGAGATCGGCATCCGCCGTGCTCTGGGCGCCAGTCGTCGCGATATCACCGCGCAGTTTTTGGCCGAGTCCTCGGCACTGTGCGTCACCGGTGGCCTGCTGGGTGTCCTGATTGGCTATCTGCTGGCCTGGGGCCTCGCGATGTTTGCCGCAGGATCAGGGGTTCTCAGCGAGCTCGGTGCCAGCGGGCAAATCACGCCGAGCTTTTCAATCGCCACGGTACTGCTGGCCTTCGGCGTCTCCGTCGGCATCGGCGTAATCTTTGGCTTCTACCCCGCTCGCCGCGCGGCAAAGCTCGACCCGGTGGAGTGCCTACGCTACCAGTAAGCCACCAGCAACAAGTTGCGGTGAATTAGGGACTGGATATGCTATCTAGCTTCAAAAACAGACACTATTTCACCGCAACTTATTGAAGGGCCCTAGGCGCGGCGAGCGCCTAGCGCGCGAACTCCCGTAAGAGCGCGTCTTCCACTTCCCGAAGCGAAAGGGCCCCGCTTCCCTCGGCGGGACGGGTGACCACGATGCAGCGCGCTCCAACGGCGCGCACTGCGGCGAGCTTCTCAGCCGTGCCGCCTACGGTTCCCGAGTCCTTGGTCACAAGCCACTGGGCGCCCACCTGCCGAAGCATCGCCTCGTTGAGCTCGCGGGTGAAGGGCCCCTGCATGCCGATGACGTGCGACGGCGAAAACCCCGCGTCGATGCACTTCGTTATAGCACCGGGCAGCGGGAGCACACGCACGAAGAAGCGCTCCGCGAAATCGGCGACGCGCGTGTAGGGAGCAAGCTCCTTGCTCCCCGTCGTGAGAAGCGCGCGACCCGGGTTCTCGGAGAGAAAGCGCGCCGCGCAGGCGATCGACGCGACCGACACGACGCCTTTGGGCAGCGACTCGGCCGGGCGCGCAAGGCGCAGGCATCGTGCACCCACGGCGAGCGAAGCGGCCCGGATGTTGCCGCTTGCGAGCGTAGCGAAGGGGTGCGTGGCGTCGACGACGATGCGCGCGCCGGAAAGCTCGCGCTCCATGTCGGCCTCGTCGAGCCTGCCCGCATGCACCTCGATGCCCGGAAGCTCGCCCAAAAGCTCGCCTCCGTACTCGGTTGCCGCGTAGGCACGGGCGGGGATTCCCGCCCCGCTCGCCCATTCGCACAGAAGGCGGCCCTCGGTGGTGCCGGCGAAGATGCGCAGCGCCGGCGCGGATGCGGGCGCCGTCACTTCGGGCCGCCTGGGCGCGTGATCTGGTAGAGCAGCGCGTTCATAATAGCGGCCGCCACGGTCGAGCCGCCCTTGCGACCCCTCGCGACGATGGCCGGCACGCGTCGCGCGAGTAGCTCCTCTTTCGCCTCGACCACGTTCACAAACCCAACCGGCACCCCAACGACGAGCGCGGGCGCGATCTTCCCCGCGTCCATGAGCTCGGCGAGGCGCAGAAGTGCTGTGGGAGCGTTGCCGACGGCCACGATGAGCGGACCCTCGATGCCGCAAGCTTTGTCCATGCTCGCAACGGCGCGAGTCGTGCCCGCGGCGCGCGCAGCCGCGGCGACATTAGGGTCGGCCATGTAGCACACGGCCTTGCAGCCGAGCTTTGCGAGCGCGGGCTTGCTTATGCCTGCGAGCGCCATGTTCGTGTCGGTGAGCACCGTGGCCCCTGCGCGCAGTGCGTCGAGCGCACAGTGCGCGGCGTCAGGGGTGAACACGAGGGAATCGGCGTACGAGAAGTCAGCAGTGGTGTGGATGACGCGCTTCACGACGGGCTCTTCGAGCGGCGGGAACGTGCGGCCGCCGAGCTCTTCGGTGATGATCTCAAAGCTGCGCCGCTCGATGTCGCCGGGCGCCATCTCCTTGGAATCCATCTAGTACTCCACTCCTTCCCTTGCACATATCCCCTGCTCGTAGGGGTGTTTCTCGCACCGCATCTCGGTTATGTAGTCGGCCTTCTCCACGATCTTGCGGGAAGGCGCGCGCCCGGTGAGCGCTACTTCGACGCCGTGCGCGGACATATCGAGCGCGCGGTCCACGAGCGCCTCGTCGACAAGCCCCTTCGAAAGCGCGTCGAGCGCCTCGTCGAGCACGAGCAGCCCCTCCTGCGCGCCCTCGAGCTCGGCGAGCGCGGAAGCGAGGTTCCCATCGTGCAGCTCGCACGTCGCGGCAAGTTCTTCCGACGTCATCGACCAGGTAAACTTGTCCGACACCTTCCCCGCGAACACGGGCACGCCGAAATGCTCGGCGAGCAGGCGCACCTCCCCGCTTTCGCCGTCTTTCAGGAACTGCACGACGACGACGCGGCGGCCTGCGGCGAGCATGCGAAGGGCGAGGCCCATCGCCGCCGTGGTCTTGCCTTTGCCGTCGCCATGATACACGTGGATCATACGCCCTCCTCGATAATGCGGTAGACATACTCCATGTCGAGCGCCCCGCGCACGGAGTCGGCCAGGCGGTCGAACTCGCGCGCACGGTGATCGGCCGCGGACACCGCGCCCTCAGCACCCACGACGCTCTCGGGCAGGCCGCGCGTGCGCGCGAGCGAGCGCGCGAGGGCGAGTGCCACCCCCGGTTCGTCGAACAGGCCGTGGAGATAGGTTCCGAACACGTTTCCGCAGGCCGCGCCTTCTGGTTTGCCGCCAATCGTGCCCGCAGGGGCGCAGGAGACGGTCGTTTCGCCGTCGTGAATCTCGTACCCACGCGCCGTCATGCCGTTCCACACCGAGAACGCGCCTTGGGCGCCCGTGATGCGCAGCTCCGACTGGGCGAGGCGCTTTTCCTCCTTGAACACCGTACTTGCAGGGATGAGCCCGAGCCCGCGCGCGGTGCCAGCGCCTTCCCTGCCGTGCGGGTCCGAAAGCTCGTCTCCCAAAAGCTGGTAGCCTCCGCATATGCCGAGCACCGGCGTGCCCGCGCCCGAAAGCGCGCGTACACAGGCTCCGATGCCGCTAGCCGCAAGCCAGCGCGCGTCGTCGACCGTGGACTTCGAGCCGGGAAGCACCACCAGGTCGGGTCGGCCCAGATCGGTCGTCGAGGAAACGTAGCGCACGCCCATGCCGGGCACGCGCGAAAGCGGGTCGAAGTCGGTGAAGTTCGACAGATGCGGAAGGCGCACGACGGCGACGTCGATGACGCCGCGCGCCTCGCGGGCAGTTAGGCGCGGCGCGAGCGAGTCCTCGTCGTCCAGGTCGAGCGTAAGATACGGCACGACCCCCACGACGGGAACCCCGCACATTTTCTCGAGCGGA
>CALLST010000212.1:0-6284 GCA_938011875.1 uncultured Collinsella sp.
ACGCGATCTCAACCTGCTCTACAACAGCATGTCGGCGACTATCAAGGCGCTCGAAAAACGCGGCGTCGTCGTGGTGGAGGAGCGTCGTGCGTGGCGTGGCTGCAGCGAGCAGACCACGCTGTCCTCGGCAAGCGGCAAGGCGCCGGTCTCCCTTACCAACGGCCAGAAGCAGGCACTCGCGCAGATTGAGCGCGCCCGTCTGGACGCTCATGGCGACGTGGTGCTGGTCGACGGCGTCACCGGCTCCGGCAAAACCGAGGTGTACCTCTCCGCCATCGAGCGCGTGCTCGCAGCCGGTCGCTCGGCGTGCGTGCTCGTGCCCGAGATCTCGCTGACGGCCCAAACCGTCGGCCGCTTTCGCTCGCGCTTTGGTGAGACGGTCGCCGTGTTCCATTCGCGCCTTTCGGCCGGCGAGCGCCTGGACCAGTGGGATATGGTCGCCAGCGGTGCCGCGCGCGTGGTCGTGGGCGCCCGCTCGGCGCTCTTTTGCCCGCTTGACGACCTGGGCCTCATCATCATCGACGAGGAGCACGAGACTAGCTATAAGCAGGGCTCCAGTCCGCGCTACCACGTGCGCGAGGTGGCAGCCGAGATGGCGCGGCGCTACCGCTGCCCGCTCGTGTTGGGCTCCGCCACGCCTTCTGCTGAGGCCCTCGATCGCTGCCGCCGTGGCACGTATAACGGTGCCACCTGGACGCGCGTCGAGATGCCCGAGCGCCCGGGACACGCAGTCCTGCCGACGGTTCGGATCGCCGACCTGCGCCGTGAGTTCTCGCACGGCAGTCGTTCCATGTTCTCAAAACCGCTGATGGAGGGCCTGGAGCGCGTGGTCGAGCGCCGCGAGAAGGCCGTGCTGCTACATAACCGCCGTGGCTTTGCGCCGTTTCTGATGTGCCGCGAATGCGGCTGCGTGCCCACCTGCAACCACTGCTCCACCGCGCTTACGTATCACGAGCGCACACACACGCTGCAGTGTCATACATGCGGTTCGTCTTGGCGCGTGCAGCCGTATCCCGCGCCCACGAGTCGCTGCCCCAAGTGCGGCAGCCGTTACCTGGCAAAAATGGGTCTGGGCACGCAGCAGATCGAGGACGCACTGCACCAGATGCTGCCCGAGAATGTCGCCATCATTCGCATGGATGCCGATTCCACGCGCGGCAAGGATGCGCACAAAAAACTGCTCGAGCAGTTCGATGCGGCGGATTGTGCCGTGTTGCTGGGCACCCAAATGATCGCAAAGGGTCTCGATTTTCCCGAGGTCACGCTTGTGGGCGTGGTCAATGCCGACTTCGCCCTCAAGCTGCCCGATTTTAGAGCAGGGGAGCGCGCCTACGATTTACTGGAGCAGGTCGCCGGCCGTGCCGGTCGCGGCGATCGTCCCGGTGAGGTGATCATCCAGACCTACCTGCCCGAGGATCCGGTCATTCGCGCCGTCGCTAAGCACGACCGTTCGATCTTTACCGACTACGACCTGGACCAGCGCCGCGACGCGCTGTACCCGCCGTTTGTTCGCCTGGTCAACATCTTGGTATGGTCGGCGAACCGAGACGACGCGCAGGACTACATCGGCCGCATCGCGAAGCTCCTCAAGCGCCGCTGGCATGCCGCCGCGCCCGACTTTTTGCGGGCGGGGAGCGCCGTGCCTCAGGTGCTGGGCCCGGCTTCATGTGTAATCGAGAGAGCCAAGGACCGTTACCGCTTCCATCTGCTTGTAAAGTCGCCGGTAGGGTACCATGTCTCTGATGATATCGACGCCTGCCTCAAAGAGGTGGGCTCTGTGCGCGGCGTGAGCGTGAGCATTGACGTCGACGCCTATGATTTGATGTAACAACCCGAAAGGATGGCCATGGAAGCCAACGGAATCGTACTGTCGCCCGACCCTCGTCTGCGCCAGGAGTGCGCCGTCATCGAGGAGATCACCCCGGCGATCGAGGCGCTTGCCGAGAAGATGAAGAAGATGATGTTCGAGAACGGCGGCTGCGGCCTGGCTGCCCCGCAGATCGGCGAGCTCATTCAGCTCGTCACCATCGACTGCGACTACAGCGACAAAAACGACTACGACCCGTACGTGCTCATCAATCCCGTGATTGTGGAGCAGAGCGACCATCTGGTGCCGTTTAGCGAGGGCTGCCTGTCCATCCCCGGCATTAGCTGCGAGATCGAGCGTCCTGACCATGTCGTCGTCGAGGCGTACGACTTGGACGCCAACCTGATTCGCTACGACGCCACGGGCGACCTGTTCTGCGTGTGCCTGCAGCACGAGATCGATCACTTGCACGGCAACACCATGTTCGAGCGATTGAAGCCGATGCAGAGGATCAAGGCAGTCAAGGAGTACCAGGACGCCCTGGCCCGCGGCGCTCGACCGGGCGAGACCGAGTAGGTTTGTCCGTCCCCGGGGTGCCCGCCTATATCATCCCGTGCTCAAACATTCTCGCTGCGCTGCGAAACTGCGCGCGGGACGATATGTGTGGGCCCCATCCCAGGGACTACGTTGTCGCTCTTCGTTTCGCCCGGGTGCCGTCGGGCCAGGGAGGGGCGTCTTCGCTGATAGGTGCTTTGTTGGGAGGGCTGCTTTTATGCGGCTCTTTCTTTGGTTTTGGGTATATTTGTTTTTGTTGGACTGTTCTGGCGGCTGGGTGCGCTTGCGACCTGGATCGCTTCTTTTGTAGCCGTCTCGGCTCGTTGTTGAGAGGAGACTTACTTTTATGCGTATTGTGTTTATGGGTACGCCTGATTTTGCTGTGCCTTCGTTGACTTCGCTTGTTGCGGCTGGTAATGAGGTTGCGCTCGTTATTACTCGTCCCGATGCTGTTCGTGGGCGAGGTAAGAAGCTAGAGCCGTCTCCTGTTAAGGCTAAGGCACTGGAGCTGGGGTTGCCGGTCATTGAGGCTAATCGTATGACGCCTGAGGTTGTTGAGGTGCTCAAGGCTGCGCAGGCTGATATTTTCTGCGTGGCAGCCTATGGTTGCATTTTGCCCGATGAGGTGCTGCATATGGCGCCGCTTGGTATTGTGAATGTTCATGCTTCGCTGCTGCCTCGCTGGCGTGGCGCCGCTCCCATTCAGCGTGCCATTCTTGCTGGTGACGAGGTTGCTGGCGTTTCCATTATGCGTATTGGGCATGGCGTGGATACTGGTGCTTATTGTGCCCAGGCCTCCACGTCGGTTGCCGGTAAGCATGCTGAGGCGCTGACCATGGAGCTTGGTGAGCTTGGCGGCAAACTGCTTGCCGATATGCTTCCTTCTCTTGCCGATGGCACTGCCGTGTGGACTGAACAGGATGAGGCGCTCGTTACCCATGCTGCCAAGATTTCTAAGCAGGAGATGCGCTTGGATCCGCACATGGCGGCGCTTGATTGCGTGCGTCATGTGCTGGCCTCGTCCGATACCGCGCCTGCTCGTTGCGTGATTGCCGGCAAGACCGTGCGCGTGCTCGATGCTGCGCCGGCTGATGTGTCGCTTGGCGAGGGTCAGGTTCTCATTAAGGCCAAGCGTGTTTTCCTTGGCCTTTCCGATGGTGCGGTTGAACTGCTCGAGGTTAAGCCTGATGGCAAGCGTGGTATGGCCGCTTCTGCTTGGGCTGCTGGGCTGCAAGGCGCCGATCTTTCGTGGGGTGTTCTGTCATGAGCAAGCTGTCTCCCGCGCGCAAGCTTGCGCTCGATGTGCTGATGGAGGCCGATCGCCGCGGCATGTATGCGCGCGACGTGCTGTCCTCTCGCGCATCGGCCAAGGCTATTGATCAGCGCGATTCCGCTTTTGCCGCCCGCTTGGCGCTGGGTGTTGCCGCCACGCAGGGTATTTTGGACGAGCTGCTCGACCAGTTTCTCGATAAGCCTAAAAAGGTTGCGCCGCGTGTTCGCATGGCGCTTCGTATCTCGGCTTTCGAGATGCTCTATTTACATACGCCTGGGCGCGTTGCTGTAAGTCAGGGTGTTGAGCTGGTTCGCTGCGGCGCTAAGTCCGCCGCTGGCTTGGCCAATGCCGTGCTGCATAAGGTTGCGGACAATGTTGAGGACTTTGCAACGGCGTCCGATGTAGATGAGTCCGAGCGACGCTTGGTTCGTCTGTCGCGCCTGATGGGTCTTCCGCGCTGGCTATGCGCTCGCATTATGGCATCGTTCGACACGCCTGAGGGTGCGCTTAACTTTGCCGGCAATCTGGCCCCCGCGCCGCTGGCCCTGCATGAGAACGCCTTTGCGACCAAGCCCGATCCGTATGTCTCGCAGCTCGTCGCGCCCGTTTTCCCGGGCTGCCATGCCCCGGTAGATGCGCAGGTCACGGTTGCATCGGGTGTGTTTGAGCGTGCTGCCGCGGTGGCATCTGATCTCAATGCGCAGCTTATCGCCACAGCTGCCACGCGCCCTGGAAGCTGCCTTGAGATTGGTGCCGGTCGTGGCACCAAGACCTATGTGATGATGTGCCAGGCCAAGCGTGCGGGCTATGAGCGTCAGCATACGGCGCTCGATCTGCATGATCGCAAGTGCGATCTGAATCTCGCTCGCCTGCATAAGGCCGGTATTCAGGGCGTTCGTACGGTTTCGGGTGATGCTTGCGAGCTTGATGAGGTGCTCACATCGTTTGATGCCATGCTTGGCAAGCCGGTTAAGTTCGATACGGTCTTTATCGATGCGCCGTGCTCTGGCACCGGCACCATGCGTCGTCATCCCGAGATCCCGTGGCGCCTAACTGAGAATGACGTTACGACCGAGTTGCCCAAACTGCAGTTGATGATGCTCAAGGAAGCAGCCGCACGCGTGGCTGCCGGCGGTGAACTTATCTATGCCACCTGCTCGGTATTTGATGAAGAGAACACGCAGGTCGTAGATGCCTTCCTGGCCTCTCCCGAGGGCGCCTGCTTTACCGTGGCGCCTCTCTCCGAGGCACAGATTCTGCAACTGCCTGATTTCGAGCAGGCCAAGAAGCTCGTTTTCGTACGCCAAAACGACCGAGGTCTTTTCCAAAGCGTGCCAGTAAACGCCGACTCCTACGACGGCCACTTCTGCGCCCGCCTGATTCGTAAGTAACTAATATGTTGCGGTGAAATAGGGATTGAATAGCGGCTTCTGCCCACCAAACAGTCCTTATTTCACCGCAACTCATAAGGAAACCTGGGTAGCTAAAGAATCAGCCCCGCGATCGGTGTCGATCGCGGGGCTATTTGGTTCCTAGTGGTTATGCGGGCAGTTGGCGCAGCAGCCGCTGGTGGCGCTGGTGCTGGAGCCGCCGCTTCGCTGGTCGGTGTTGTAGAAACCGCTTCCCTCAAATTTAATGCCGCTGGCCGAGAACGTCTTGGCCGCCGGGGCACCGCAGCTGGGGCACACGACCTCGGGAGTCTCGGACATGGGATGCTCAACCTCAAACACGTTACCGCAGCTCGAGCACTTGTAATCGTAGCGCGCCATAATACTTCCTTTTCAGCACAAAGCGGGCAGATTACTCTGCCCGCAAAAATTCAAACGTCTGTAACTGTACCCTATATCGGGGGTTTTATCACGCTTCGCCCCAGAATCTATGGTTGTTGCGCAGGAGCTGTGCGGTTTTGTTCTCGGCGGCTGCAATGTCCGCCTCGTCAGCTTGCCAGGTCCAGTTGCCCGTGGCCACGCCCGGAACGTTCATGCGCGCGTCGTCGCCAAGTCCCAGGATATCCTGTAGCGGCATCATCACTAGGGGAGCGTCGCTTGCCAGCGCGTCGCTCATCAGCTTGGCCGCCACCTCAACACCGCTCGGTTCATCGCCGCCCGCAAAGGTACGGGTGCACCAACCGGCCAGCGTCGACGTATCGTGCGTCGAGGTGTACAGAATCTTGCCGGGCGTGGGATGCACACCGCAACGAACGTCGTAGTCGCTAAACTCCAGCACGTCCATGCCGGGGAAACCGCAGGTCGATGCCATGGCGCGAACACCGGGCGTCAGATAGCCCAAGTCCTCAGCGATAAAGTTGAGCGGACCCAGTTCGTCATAGGCGGTCTGGAACAGGTCCTTGCCCGGGCCCGCCAGCCAGCGACCTTCGGCGCAAGCCTTGCCTGCGGGGATACTAAAGTAGCTGTGGAAGCCCAGGAAGTGATCCAGACGCACACGGTCGTAGAGCGAAAACGCGCGGCGCAGGCGATCCATCCACCAGGTATAGCCGTTCTGCTTCATGTGGTCCCAGCGGAATGTCGGGTTGCCCCACGCCTGGCCCTCGGGCGCAAAGTTGTCGGGCGGCGCGCCAGAAATCTCAATTGCCTTACCGGTGTCGGATAGCCAGAAGTTTTCGGGTTCGCTCCACGCATCGGCCGAATC
>CALLST010000213.1:0-3886 GCA_938011875.1 uncultured Collinsella sp.
CTCAAGAAGGAGTAACATCGGGACTTGCAGCGACGGACCTCAGGACACTCTTACACCACGTCTGCGCGCGCGACCCCGTGCGCCATCCTCAGCGTCCTATTTGGAACGCAGATAGCGCCCGATCGGCATAAAAAGTGCCCCCGATGGCAAATTACGCCATCGGGGGCACTTAAAACAGTCGTTCTGCACCTCATTCAGGGCATGCCAATGCTGAATACTCCCAAAAATGCACGTCGCAAGAGGGGGTACCTGCTCAATCGGCTAAATACCCGCAAGTTCGCAGTAGCGGTCGACATTGCTGGCAAATACCATCTCGACGGCACCCTTCTGGACGGGCACCGTCGGGGTCCTTCCCCACAGCAGATAATCGCCCAGCGTCTTAGCGCCGCGATACGCCAGGCTCGTCGGGTCCTTATAGACAATATTGGTAAAGATACCGCGGCGCAAGGCCAGAGCACTTTCGGGAAACAGGTCGTTGCCGATCACCATGACCTGACCGGCCTTGCCGGTCGAGACGAGCGCGTCGGCAACCACTTCGGAACCAACGGCAAAAACGCTACAGATAAGTTCGGGGGCGTCCGGCGCACTCAAGCGCTTTTCGAGCTCATGCTCGAGTTGTTTGACTTGCGCATGGGCACCTGCAAGATCCTCAACCTGCCATGGAATATCACGTTCGCGCAGGTAATTGTGGAAGGCGCGGGCGGTTAGATAGTGCGAATCGGTATATGGGTCGCCTGTCAAAAGGAGCACGCGGGCGTCGGCCCCAGAAGCATGGACCAGGTTTGCCGCCTGCTCGGCCATAAGGCTGCCTGCCGTCGAATAATCGGCCAAGCTCGCACCCAAACGATTCAAATGCGGACGGTCGCCGTCGACAAGCTCAATCGTCACGCCCGCCTCGGCGATCTGCCCCAAAAGCTCAGTCGCACGATCGTCGCCCGGCGCATAGGCGAGCAAGCCATCAATCTTCTCGCCCACCTGCAGACGCTCGTCGATTTGCTCGAGTGCATCAGCGTAGCCGCCCACGCCAAATTCAACGCGCTCAACCGTAATGCCCCGGTCGATGACCTCCTGTTCAAAGCGATTGCAGCCTTCCCACAGGTAACGGAAAAAGTACGCTCCCTCGCGCGATGCGCGGGGCAGGCAAAACACCAGATTGATATCCTTGCGGCGCAGGCTTGAGGCACTTGTGTTGCGGTGATAGCCCATGGCCTCGGCCTTAGCGTTCACCTTGGCGCGCACGGATTCGCTCACGCCGGCCTTTCCCGTCAGAGCCTTGTGCACGGTATTGATGGAAACGCCAAGCTCGGCGGCTATGTCCTTCATGGTTACGCGAGCGCTCATGCGGTTACTCCGTTATAGATAAGTTGCCAATTAATAGTCCAGTTAACGATACCCCAAAAATACTCTTCGACTCGCCGTACTCTCCCTCAAATGCACAAAGCGCCCCGCGAACGGATGCCCGCGGAGCGCTTGGATGTCCGGACCTTATTTGATACCGCGACCCAAGTCTTCGGCGATTTTGTCCACGCCCTTAAGTGCGGCGCACGTCTTTTTGTTGGAGCAATGCCCCGTGCAAACGCCACCCTGAGCGCAGTCGGCGCAGGTGCCCTTGCGGTAGATGCGCACGCACACGGCGACAAACGCAACGCCGATAACAGCCAGTACAACAATATCGATAGGTGCCATAGCAAGCCTCCTCTAGTTAACCAGCACTTACTTTACCCCATTCTCCACCTACCAAATAGGGACAGGTTTATTTTGGTCGGTTTTATCTGCGGAAACGCCACATCTTACTTCTGGAGCAAAGCAATCTGTCCCCCATTGCGTCAAAAAGCCCGAGTGTCACTGAGACACCCGGGCTCGTGGAAAGGGGTTGATCCTTATTCGGACTTAGGCGGAAACTGCAGCGGAAGCAGTGTTGGTCTCGTCCTCGTCGGTCCAAGCGTGCTTGGGCATAGGACGGAAAATCTGGAAGAGCATCGCGACCAGCAGCACGATAGCCACAACCGTCCAGAAGCCAAACTGCCCAAGGACAAGCAGGTTATAGAACTGGTTGATGAACAGGCCGATCACCCAAGCGAAGGCGCACTCGTAGCCGATGGCAATCGCGGTCCACTTGCCAGAGTCCATCTGGTTGCGGATGGTGCCAATGGCGGCAAAGCACGGAGCGCACAGCAGGTTGAAGGCACCAAAGGCGACGCAAGCGCCCATGGTCGGGAACATAGCCGCAAACGCGGTCCACAGGCTCGGGTCGGTCTCGCCGGCGTCGGCAACGGACAGCAGCGAGCCGGCGGTGGCGACAACGTTCTCCTTGGCGACGAGACCCGAGACGGACAGCGCTGTTGCCTGCCAGGTGCTAAAGCCGAGCGGGGCGAAGATCCAAGCGACCAGATTGCCCAGCATGGCGAGCACGGAGTAGTCCATGAACTCCTCGGGGATGCCGTCCATCGCAGGCAGGAAGCCAAAGGAGCCGTTGTAGCTACCAAAGTTGGAGAGGAACCAAACCACGACGGTGGACGCGAAGATGACCGTGCCGGCCTTCTTGATAAAGGCCCAGCAGCGCTCCCACACGTGCAGCGCCCAAGAGCGGATCGCCGGGAAGTGGTAAGCAGGAAGCTCCATAACAAACGGCGTCGGGCGACCGGCGAAGAGCTTGGTCTTCTTGAGCATGAGGCCCGAGGCGATGACGGCAAAGACGCCCAGGAAGTAGAAGAGCGGGCTAATCCACGCGGCGGTGGTGGAAGAATCGCCGATGATGGAACCCATGAGCAGGGCGATGATCGGCAGCTTGGCGCCACAGGGAATGAACGTGGTGGTCATGACCGTCATGCGGCGGTCCTTCTCGTTCTCGATGGTCTTGGTGGCCATGACGCCGGGGACGCCGCAGCCCGAGGACACGAGCATGGGGATAAAGGACTTACCGGACAGGCCAAAGCGGCGGAACACGCGGTCCATGATGAAGGCGACGCGGGCCATGTAGCCGCAGTCCTCCAGGAAGGACAGCATGACGAACAGCAGGAACATCTGCGGCACAAAGCCGAAGATGGCGCCCAGGCCGCCGACGATACCGTCGCAGACCAGCGAATCGACCAGGCCACCGTCCTCGGTGCCGCCCGCCACAAGGGCATCGTGCACCACGGTGGTGATACCCGGGACATAGGGGCCGTACTGTGCCGGGTCGACCGAATCGGCGTCGTCGCCCGCAGCCTCGACAGCTGCGTCGTAGGCGTCGCGACCCTGGCCGAGCACATACCAGCCGTCGGTGCCGAAGAGCTGGTCGTTGGTGAAGTCGGTCACCGTGCCGCCCAAGGTAGAAACGGCGATGTAGTACACGCAGAACATGATGACCACAAAGATCGGCAGACCCAGGATACGGTTGGTAACCACGCGGTCGATCTTCTCGGAAGTGCTCATCTTGGCCGGAGCCTTGGTGAGGCACTCGTCAATGATGTGCGCGATGACGCCATAGCGCTCGCCGGTGATGATGGACTCGGCGTCGTCGTCGCAGTCCTGCTCGCACTGGGCGACCAGCTCCTCCACGCGAGCAGCCTTCTCCTTAGTGAGGTTGATGAGCTTGCAGGCGTCCGCGTCGCGCTCGAACAGCTTGACGGCGTAATAGCGGCGCTTTTTGGCGGGAACGCTTGCCGGCAGATTGTTCTCGATGTGGTCCAGAACGTCCTCGATGGAGGAATCGAACTTGTGCTCCGGCACCTCGCCCTTGGAAGCAGCGGACTTCTTAACCTGCTTGAAGAGCTCCTTGATGCCCTTGTTCTTAAGAGCCGAGATCATCATGACCGGGCAGCCGAGCTTCTTGGAAAGCTTGTCGGTGTCGATCTTGTCGCCGTTCTTCTCGACCAAGTCGGCCATGTTGAGGGCAACGACCACG
>CALLST010000214.1:0-7630 GCA_938011875.1 uncultured Collinsella sp.
GGACACCGTGACCAAGAAGTACGACGGCCTGGACGGCACCGAGCTCGCCATTTCCGAGTCCCAGGAGCGCATGGCCTGCGCCGTCGCCGACGGTGACGTCGAGGAGTTCATGGGCTACGCCGCCGAGGAGAACCTCGAGGCGACCGTTATCGCCGAGGTTACCGCCGAGCCGCGCATGCGCATGGCCTGGAACGGCGTCGCCATCGTCGATTTGTCCCGCGAGTTCCTCAACTCCAACGGTGCACCCAAGCACCAGGTCGCCCACGTCTGCGCCCGCAGCGTGTGGCAGCCCAGCTGGGCCGGCACCACGCTTGCCGAGCGCATGACTCGCTCGTCACCGATCTTAACGTCGCCTCCAACAAGGGCCTTTCCGAGCGCTTCGACTCCACTATCGGTGCCGCAACCGTGCTTATGCCTTTTGGCGGCAAGACGCAGCTCACCCCGAGCTCTGCCATGGTCGCCAAGTTCCCCGTGGACGGCGAGACCACCACGGCAAGCGCCATGGCATGGGGCTTCAACCCCTACCTGATGGAGGCCGACCAGTTTGCCGGCGCCTACCTGTCCGTGGTCGAGTCCATCGCCAAGCTCGTGGCTGCCGGCTTTGAGCACAAGCGCGCCTATCTCTCCTTCCAGGAGTACTTCGAGCGTCTGCGCACCGAGGCCGAGCGCTGGGGCAAGCCCACGGCAGCCGTCCTGGGTGCCCTCATGGCCCAAGTCGACCTAGGTGCCGGCGCCATCGGTGGCAAGGATTCCATGAGCGGCTCGTTTGAGGACGAGGCCGGCGAGCTCAACGTTCCGCCGACTCTGATCAGCTTCGCTGTGGCCGTGGGCCGCGCGGCGCGCGCCGTCTCCCCTGAGTTCAAGGGCCTGACGCACCGCGTCGTCCGCATCGCCCCCGCCACCTATGGCGAGGACTACCGCCCCGACGCCCAGCAGCTGCTCGCCGCGTTTGACGCCGTCGAGGCGCTCACTGCTACCGGCGACGCCCTGGCCGTCTCCACGCCCGGCTACGGCTGCGGCGCCGAGAGCCTCTTTAAGATGTGCGTCGGCAACCAGATCGGCATCGAGCTTGCCGAGGACGTGGACGTGGAGAGCCTCTTCACCCCGCTCTATGGCAGCTTTATCGTCGAGCTCGCCGAGGATGCCAAGCTGCCCGAGGTCGCCGACGGCGTTGTCGTCGAGCCCCTGGGTACCACCGTCGAGGGCTATGTCATCGACACCGGCTCCGAGGTCATCGAGCTCGCCGAGCTCCAGGAGGCCTGGGAGAGCGGCATCGAGGGCGTCTTCGCCTACCGCAGCGCCGGCGAGACCCCCGAGGTCGAGCCCATCGACTTCCGCGCCAAGGATATCCACGTGTACGGCGGCGCCAAGATCGCCCGCCCGCGCGTGATCATCCCCGTGTTCCCCGGCACCAACTGCGAGTACGACAGCGCCCGCGCCTTCCGTGCCGCCGGTGCCGAGGCCGACACCTTCGTGATCAACAACCTCACGCCCGAGGCCGTCGCCGAGAGCACCCACGAGCTTGCCCGCCGCATCCGTGCAAGCCAGATCGTCATGATCCCCGGCGGCTTCTCGGGCGGTGACGAGCCCGACGGCTCCGCCAAGTTCATCACGGCGTTCTTCCGCGCTCCCGAGGTCACCGAGGCAGTCCGCGACCTGCTCAAGGCCCGCGACGGCCTGATGCTGGGCATCTGCAACGGCTTCCAGGCCCTGATCAAGCTCGGTCTGGTGCCCTACGGCGACATCGTCGACGCCACGCCTGATGCGCCCACGCTTACGTTCAACACCATCGGTCGCCATCAGAGCCGTCTGGTGCGCACCCGTATCTCGTCCAACCTGTCCCCGTGGCTGTCGCAGTGCAGCCTGGACGACCCCTACACCGTCGCCATCAGCCACGGCGAGGGCCGCTTTGTCGCCAATGACGAGGTGCTCGCTCAGCTGATTGCCAACGGCCAGGTCGCCACGCAGTACGTGGGCGAGGACGGCAAGCCCAGCATGGATCTTTCCGTCAACCCCAACGGCTCCGCACTCGCCATCGAGGGCATCACGAGCCCCGACGGCCGCGTCCTGGGCAAGATGGGCCATGCCGAGCGTCGCGGCGACAACCTGTACCGCAACGTGCCCGAGCATGTCCCCGGCGATAAGTTCATGCCGATCTTTGAGAGTGGCGTGGCCTACTTCGCTTAAAGCTATCCCATCGGGTACAATCCCCTCGGGTAACAACACCCGCCACCGGCACGCCCGGTGGCGGGTTCTTTTTTGCTTTGCGCGTATAGGAGAAGGACATCATGGAAAGCCGCAAGCCGTATCTCGCCACCCTGCCCGGACTCATCCTGGGCTGTCTCGTTTGCTGCGCGCTCTGGGGCTCCGCCTTCCCCTGCATCAAGATCGGCTACGGCCTCTTTGGCATTCCCGCGCACGACAGCGCCTCGCAGCTGCTCTTCGCGGGTCTGCGCTTCACCCTTGCCGGCATGCTGGTCATTGTTGGCATGAGCGTGGCCCAGCGCCGACCGCTCGTTCCGCAAGCGCGTGACATCAAGCCCATCTGCATCTTGTCGCTCTTCCAGACCATCGGCCAGTACTTCTTTTTCTACCTTGGTCTCTCCCGTGCAAGCGCTATGTCGAGCTCCATCATCGAGGCCAGCGCCAACTTCCTAGCCATCCTTTTTGCCGCCCTGGCGTTTCGCACCGAAAAGCTCGATGCGACCAAGGTGCTCGGCTGCGTACTGGGCTTTGCCGGCGTCGCGCTCGTCAACCTTTCGGGCGCGGACGGTACCTTTGGCTTTACGCTCGACGGCGAGGGCTTTATCCTGGCCTCCACCGTCGCGGGTGCCCTTTCGACCTGCCTGATCGGCATCTTCTCGCGCGAGCACGACGGCGTCTTGCTTGCCGGGTGGCAGTTCTTGGTCGGCGGCCTGGTCCTCACCGCCATCGGCTTTTTGATGGGTGGCGTGCTCTCCCCCACGGCGATTGCCCCCGCCATCGCGCTCATCATCTACATGGCGCTTATCTCCGCGGTCGCCTACTCGCTGTGGTCGCGCCTGCTTGCCGTCAACCCCGTCAGCCGCGTCTCGGTCTTTGGGTTTATGAACCCCGTCTTTGGTGTGCTGCTGAGCGCGCTGCTGCTCGGCGAGGGTGCTGGCACGAGCCCCGTTACCGTCATCGTTGCCCTGCTATTGGTCTGCGGCGGCATCATCATCGTCAACAAACCCAAAAAAGCCTAGCGAGCTCACCTTTTTAGGGAGGGCGTTTGCACACTTTAGCTTAATGGAATACATCGATGAGCTGAGGGCCGCCACGCACGCAAGCGTGCGACCCTTTTCCTAGCGTATCTGGATGCCGGCTTTCTTTTTCTCGGCCTTGACGCGATAGAGCTCCGCATCGGCAGCGCGAAGTAAGTCTTGCCAGGTATCAACACTATCGCCGACCCGCGCGCAACCGATGGACATCCGCAATGCATACGGCACCTCGGCATGCGCGAGCTCGTCGTTAATCGCCGAACACAGGTCCATGATGTCCTGCTCCGCCGCTGCCTTTTGAAGCACCACGAACTCATCGCCGCCATAACGTGCGATAAAGCCACCAGACGCTGAGCAGACCTCTTTGAGCGTAGCAGATACGACCTGGAGGGCATGGTCGCCCTCCACATGTCCATAGCGATCGTTAATCTGCTTAAAGCCGTCAGCGTCCATCATAAGCAGATATACATCTTCGGCCTGATCCACATTTGAAAAGAGCGACAGCATATAGGTCTCAAAACGGTTGCGGTTGTTGAGGCCAGTCAACGGGTCAGTCGAGATCAGTTGCTCCTGGCAGATGATATAGAGCAGCAACATGCTAATCATTATGCCGACACAAAGGCCAGGCACCGAGTATACGATCTGAAAGGTACCGCCCACCAGGGCCGGAATGGCGAAAAATGCCAAGGTTCGATAGATAGCCTTCGTCTGCAGGCTCTCGACCCTGCGAGATTGCACAAACGCATGCAGGGACGTATGTATAACGTAACAGTAGCTGACAATGGGCTGGATCATATAGGCAAAGCCGCGACGATACACGCCCTGCGAATCGATATAGAACAAGGCGTGCGTCCAGTAACTGGTAAAAGCCAGCACGACCACCAGAGCCGTAGGCAACGTTACAAGCACCACCCTATAGCGCGAGGTCACAAGGCGAGAGCCCTGCATCGTCTCGGAATAGATAAACCAAATGAGACACGCGATGGCAAAGAGCGAAAACGAAACCGCATTGGAAATCCAGTTGGCAGCAATACCCAACGTGCCGTCCGCACCATCCGAAAGCGTCCAGATCATATCGAATAATATGTACGCGGCAGAGGTGTAGCCAAGCATGCTAAACAATAGCTGCAGGGTGCTCGAGAACAAGGAGCGACGACTTCGCGCGGCAAGCCCGATAAGAACAATCATGCATAGCAGGAATATCTCAATCTTGAGTGCCTTAACCACTAGACGCCATCCCTTCAATATCCGAATGGTCAGAATCGCCCAATTCGAATCAGGGCAATAAACACCCCTTTACTCCGCAGGGGTAAAGGGAATCATAGCAAAGCGCCCGAACATCACTGCAAAACAGTTTCTGTTCGGGCGCTCGGACGACGCGAACTGCACGCCGGAATCAATTATCGGTAACGGCCGTTACTTTCCATCGTTGTCGGTGGCGACGGCCTCCTCGATGGCCTCGACACCGGCAGGCGACAGGTCCTCCTTGCCCTGGCAGAACTTCTTGTCGACCCAGCCGGTCAGAATCGGAGCCATGATTGCCGTGATGATAACGGCAGTGGCGATCTGGGCGTACGCGGTGGGCGCAAGCTCGGCGTAGCGCGGCGCGACCTCGGCGAGAGCAACCGGCGTGGTCATAGCCGTGCCGGCGATGGTGGAACAAGCCACGGCAGCCTTGCCGTTACCACCGCACAGGCGCTCGAACGCAAAGGTGATGGGACCGACGACAAACAGCGTGACAAGGCCCAGCAAAATGCCGGAAATACCACCGGCGATGAAGCTCGAAAGGCTCATGGACGCACCGAGCTGAAAACCAATTACAGTGATCGCGGGATTGGCGCCGGGAACCAGCAGGTTCTTGATAAACGGGAACAGGTTGCCCAGAACCATGCCGATAACGAGCGGCAAAATGGAGCCGATGATAGTACCGACAGGGATGTTGGCAAGGCCCGAAACACCAAGGATGATCATCGTGACGGCGGGGCCGGCCGTAAAGAACAGGATACCGACGGCGCCCTGCTCGGACTCATCGCCGAACTCGCCCATGATGCCCGTATAGAGCGCCATGTTGCAAAACGTAATGCCGCCGATGATAGACACGGAGCTCAGACCCAGGAAGTTGTCGTTAAAGAAATATGCCACGCCTAGGCCGAGAACCGCTGCGACGACCAGCTTGGGGATCAGCACGACGATGCCGGTCTTGATGGCGCCCGGCGTGGACTTAAAGCTGATGCCGGCGCCCACAAACAGCAGGATCGCGGCAACGATGGTGTTGGAGCCACCGCGGCAGGCAGCCGTAAAGAAGCCGCCGATCTCAAAAACCTGCGGGCAGAAGGTGTTGAGCAAAAGACCGACGATCATCGGATAGATCATGATGTCGCCCGGGATGCGCGGAACCTTGAATTTCTTTTGCTCGTTGGCGGTCGCTTCCTGTGCCATGAAACCCCCATTTCCGCCGACGCAGAACAAAAGCCCACGTCGCACTTTGCTACAGTAAAGTTTGACCATGGTACCAGAAGAAGCAGACCGCCTCGGTGAGAAATTCGATTCGTTGTGCCGGGACGCTAAACGTGCCCCGCTCTTATATGAGGCTCAAAACGATATAGAACACGATGCCCGAGACGCAGCACCACAACATCGACTTTGTCTTGATTGCCACCGCCACGACGCCGGCGGCCGCAATCCAGGAAATCAAGCCCTGCCACAAGCCGGCGTCGAAAGCGCCAGGGCTTATCAAATCGTTGGCGACCAGCGCCGCAAAGGCGGCAGGCGGAATATAACCCAAGGCCTCGGTAACGCGGGGCGACAGCGTTCTCCCGCGCAAGGCAAACGCCGGGGCAATGCGGAAAAACGCGATGGCCGCCCATGACGATAGCCATAGGACCAAAAACTCATTAACGGGCATCGCGAGCGCCCCTTCCCTCGGCGAGGACATCGCACGCGAGTGCCGTGACAACGCCGACGAGCACACTTGCCGGCACGGCGATATTCGTCCACCCCAAGAACTTGCATATGGCGACGGACAGCGCAGCCAAACCGGCAGCTACGACATTGCCGCGTGACAGTCGCTGCGAAAAGAGTAGGCAGATAAAGAGCGATGTGCAGACAAAACCCGCAATAGCGGTGGGAACATCGACAACGGCGCCGACGATGGCGCCCGTCGTACACGAAACGGCCCATGTTGCGATGAGGATTGCGTTGAGCACAAAGGACTCGAGCGGACCCCAATCCTCCCCTTTAACCAACTTGGCAAGCGAAATGCCGTATGCCTCCTCGGTAAGTGTCGCGGCAACAGCCAGTGTCTGACGCTTCGAAGCACCCCTCAAATGCGGTGCGATCGATGCCGAGTAAAGTGCAAAGCGCGAGGAGATTGCGGCCACACTTGCGACAATCGATGCCGCAGGCACACCTGCCAGCCACAGGTTGCAGACCATAAACTGGCCGCTACCCGTCACAAACGTGCTGCTCAGAGCAAAAACCATCCAGGGCTCCATTCCCGTCTGCGCCATAATCATTCCGCACGGCGCGCCTATTGCAACATAGGTAAGCATCACTGGCCAGACGGTTCTAACGATTTTGAGCACCATACGTTTCTCATCCTGACAAGGTCTCCGAGCCGCATGTAGCGACACGGCAGAATCATCATCCGGCAGCAACCGAGTTCACCTACAATTGCCACCGGATCGAAAGACACAGAAAGACACAACTTTTTAGGAAGTCATTATGACAGTTATCGATCGAGACCGGGCGCGCGCGGCCTTCAAAAGCTACACCGATGCCTACGACGCCACCAACCCACGCATCGCGCTCAAAATCGAGCATACGTACCACGTGGCCGAGGCATGCGATGCCGTGGCACGCGAACAGGGCTGGTCACCGCAGGACATTGATCTGGCGTGGCTTTGTGGGCTGTTGCACGATATGGGCCGCTTTGAGCAGCTGCGACGCTGGGATACGTTTAAGGATGCCGAAAGCGCGAGCCATGCGGCGTTGGGCGTCGAGGTCCTCTTTGGCAAAACACCTGCAGATGCGCCCGCGGTAACAAGTATCCGCGACTTTATCGACGATCCGGTAGAAGACGAACTCATTCGAGCGAGCATTGCCTATCACCGCAATTTCCGTCTGCCCGCGCAGCTCGGCGAGCGCACGCGGCGCTTCTGCGATATCGTGCGCGATGGCGACAAGATCGACATCATGCGCACCATCGCCGACAGTACCGTCGACACCATCCTCAAAGTGAATGAGGACGCGTTTCTTGCCAGCCACTTCTCGGCACCGACGCTGGCCGCCTTTGACGAGCACCGCTGCGTCACGCGCGATGAGCGCAATGAGCCCGCGGACTACTTGGTGGGGCTTATCTGCTTTATGTTTGAGCTTGTCTATCCGGCAAG